>DUNY01000433.1 GCA_012839145.1 Thermoanaerobacterales bacterium | reverse complement strand
TATAACGGCAACTTTGAATAATCTGTATCCACCGCCAATTATTCATTTATATATATTTTCCCCAATTAAAAAGTGCATAAAGACATTCTCGGTACATTTCAAGTCTATATGTAAAACCACGTAAAAATCCGTACTTCTCCTCCTTCTTGTAATGGGTAATATCTTTTAAAACCGGCTCAACTACCTGTATATTGTTCTCCCTGGCTACACGGCTTAAAAAAATCTCAACACCGAATCGAGCCCACGAAAGAGAGGGAAGGCTTTTCACAAAAAAATCCGTTAAACCTCGCTGTCCATTTAATATGGAAAAAAACCTCTGAGCCAGATCCACGCTCGTCTTTCCTCCACCCAGAAGCATCCCTATAGTCATACCTACTTGGGGGTTTTCTTCCAAGGGCAAGAGCAAAGCATCCATATGATGATGGCTTAAATTTATAAGATCTGCATCAAGAAACAGCCAAAAAGGCGAATCTTTAACATAATCTATCCCTGTCTGCAGTGCAGCTCCTTTACCTAAGTTTTTTTTATGTCTTAATACCTTTACTGAGTCTCTTTTAGCTGTATTATATGTATCATCTCCAGAACCATCATCTATTACAATTATACTTTTTTGCCGTGGGTAACTGCAAACCACATCAAGGACGGCTTCGATTCTGGGCTCCTCATTGTAAGCCGGAATTAGAATTGTAACAGGTTTCATAACTGTATCAATCCCTTCATTGTACCTCCTGTTGTGTTAGGCCACTTTTTAAGTTCTTCTTTGCATAACCTTGGTTTTATATGTATTTATTCCCATTTTTATACACCATGGATTATATCTATATATTATATCAGATTTTGAATCCATATTGATTCCAATTCTGGCTATTTTATCATATATAGAACAAGACTCATAATCTTCGCTAGGTTTTATAATTATTCACGACACTCTTTTTCCTTCCATCTGTCTTTCCCGGAATTTTTCCTTGTCGTCCAAGCTCTAGAGCAAAGGACCAAAAAGCAGCGGCAGGAGGAGGAAGCTTTGCTCTTTTGGCTTTGGCAAGGACCAAGTGCCACTTAAAATCCTCCGTAAGCGGCAATGGTACAGCCATTCCAGCTCCGTGACGCTGAATAAAGCCTTCGTTCAGATACTCTGTGTTGATGAGCGCCACACCCATGTTTTTGGCGACAAAGAAGACAATGTTTTCCTCCCGCTCCGTAGTAATACCGACCTTGTACTTAATACCGACGCTTTGGCACATCTTACTATTAGCCCCTAGAACACCGGTTTTGGATGGTAAGGATACAAACTCTTCACCGGCCAGTTCCGCAAGGGAAATGCATTCACAGCCCGCGAGAGGATGTTCCTTATTGACCAACGCAACGACTCTGCTTTCGCTAATAATATGCCAATCCACCAGATTTTCGTCAAGGTAGCGGTCTCCGCAGATTCCCAACTGATATCTTCCCTCAGCCAGCAGGCGTGACATATGGCCGCCGTGCTCCTCGCTTATAGATAGCCGATATTCGGGGTAAGCCTCTTCAAAAAAGTTTAACAGTGCTAAACAAGGCAACATGGCATGAGGTGGAATTATACATAGCCGGACCTCCGCTGCTGCCAACGCAGCCATTAAGGCACGATGCTCGCCAAGGATGCGCTCTGCATAAGGCAGAAAAAGTTCTCCCTGCTCTGTCAATTTCACACCCCTGGAAAACCGTTGGAAAAGCACTACATTATAGGCTTTTTCTAAATAGGATATATGCTTCGATACTGTCGAAGGTGTCAGAAACAACTCGTCAGCAGCGAGATGAAATGAACTGGTCCTAGCAGCTGCAACAAAAGTTTCAAGCTTGGTCAAATCCATAAAGTTCCTCCTTGTTTTGCCTCCAGTGTTTCCAAAACGGAAACACTGTTTCCATTTAGGATTTTTGTTTTTTCCACAATATGTTATAATAATAGTATCACTATTTTAACTTAATCGCAATTTCTAAAACTTTTAAAAAATGAAAAAGGAGGACTGCATATGAAAAACAGGAGTATCAAATTACTAGCATTGATACTTGCGTTGTTCCTTGTCTCAAGCTTGTTAGTCGGTTTCGACAATGTACAAACCCAAGCAACCCTTGAAACCATACCTGAAACTTCGATGACTGAAGAGGCGAAGGAAAAAGAAGCCGGCCTTTACGTTTCCGGCGGTAGAAACGTAGAAGCTGCCAAATACGCCAATACGGAAGGGTACCCCCCATTTTCCGATAAGGCCGTATGGCTGGGTACACTCCACGGCACATGGTTTGAAATGGGCAAGCGGCTGGGTGAGGCAAGCGCTGACATGATCTCCTACACCACCGATATCTGGTGGGGCAAGATGTGCGCGGACAAGGGTACAGATGCAACGATTAAAGCAATGAAGCTCTACGAGGCACAGATTGCCGCCCTGGACCAGAACCAGATTGATTTACTTAAAGGTATAACCGAGGGTGCTCTGGAGACGCTATCCAAATCTAAGTACTCCGATCCCACTAACAATAATTACGGTGATCCTTATTACCGTGTAATTGGCGCCAGTATTTGGGATTCTTGGCTTTGGGGCAATCCTTTGCTGCGCGAAGCCGGAGGCGAAACTGAAATCGACCATAAAACGATTTTAGACTCCATAATCGGCGAAGGTATAGACTCCGGCGGCTGTAACAGCCTGGCTGTTAAGGGTACCGTTACCAAAAACGGTAAAACCATCACCTCACAGCTTCGTCATACAGCCCACGAAGCTTTGTGCTATCAGCAGGGTTATGTTTTTGATTCTCCCGATGGCAATAAGGTCTGGACAGTTGGCAGTCTGCCCGCCTCTAACGGCCTAATGTTAATAAACGATAAAGGCGTCGTTGTTCATCACCATTTCGGTGGCTCCACGACACAGACGTCAATTGAATATGAAGGAGGCCCGTATTTTTCTGATGCCTTTGGTGTACCTTGGCCGAATGTGCTCCTTTACGCCGCTGTGCACGCCGACACGGCTGAGGAGGCCATTGAGTATCTGACTCTGGGCTCCGAACAGTATCGGCAGAAAACAGGCCGCAAATCACTGCTGCGCGATGGTGCATGGAACTGGCTGGTTGCCGATGAAAACACACTGGCCGTCGTAGAGGTCAGCTCCGACCGCTATGCCGTGCGCTATGCCGGCGAGTTTACCGGTGAGGACTGGACGAGTACTGATTACATTGCCTGTGCCAACCATTTTCTCTGCGACTACAGCTATGATGAGAACAACGAGCGCACAGATGTGCCCATGACAATATTCAACGTCATGGAGGGCAGCGAAGAGCGGTTCTGGACCCTCATGTGGGAGCTGCGCGATTACACCGAAAGCGGCAATATGGATGAATACACAGTCCAGCACATCGTCAAGAGCACCTATGTTCGCGACAAGGAGACTGGTGAGAAGATCTATTGCACACAGGATGAAAGCGGCAAATATGTGCCTTATGGCTTTGCCAAGTGGTCCGTTCAGGGCTCCCTAGTGGACGAAGGGCGTGTCAACGGCACTAACGCTGCAAAGATTTCTATTCTGGACGGCGACAAATCCAGAGCATTGTGGACTCTGGGCAATCCCATGGACTGGGAAGGCGCCTGGGACGAATTCCGTTTTTTCGGTGAATCACCTTAGATTTTTTTGACTAAAGTATTCCACTCAAAGCAGGGGATATATAATAAAACGGAAACGGCATAGCTTTGGCAATGCCGTTTCCGTTTTATTGGCTTTTTCGTGCCTGTTTAGCAATCCTTGAGAATTGCACCGGTGCTGGCTGAAGTCACTAGACTGCGATACCTACGCAAGCATTGACTTTTCACATCTTTTAAGAAAATCTTAGTGTTTTTCTTTCGATCATTCAATGTATTCTCATCCACCAACAGAGTAATCTTGTTATTTGGGATGTCAATCTCAATCTGATCCCCATCCTGCACCAACGCAATAGGACCGCCATCTGCAGCTTCCGGTGAAACATGTCCTATACAAGCACCTCTGGTTACACCGGAGAAACGACCATCAGTAATAAGAGCCACAGAATCGCCCAGACCCATACCGGACAAAACAGAAGTAGGTGAAAGCATTTCCCTCATGCCGGGACCGCCCTTAGGACCTTCATAAGCTATTACTATCACATCACCGGCAATAATTTTTCCACCCAGCAAAGCATTGATACAGTCTTCCTCGGAGTTGAACACTTTTGCCGGCCCTTTATGCCGCATCATCTCAGGCAGTACAGCCCCCTTCTTTACAACACAGCCGTCGGGAGCAATATTTCCCCAAAGCACTGCCAAACCACCGCTTTCAGAATAAGGTGCTTCATATTTTCTGATCACATCATGATCTAAGACTTCCACTTGTGCAATATTTTCTCCAACAGTTTTTCCTGTCACAGTCAATGTATCTAATTCCACTTTATCGTGTTTAGAAAGCTCTTTCAATAATGCCTGTAATCCGCCGGCCCCATTCAAATCTTCCAAACAGTCATCACCGGCAGGACTTAGCTTTACCAGATGAGGCGTACTGGCACTAAGTATATTTATATCTTTCAGATCCACTTTTAATCCAGCTTCGTGGGCTATGGCGGGCAAATGCAAAATGGTATTCGTAGAACATCCCAAGGCCATATCTGCTGTCACTGCATTCTTAAATGCCTTCTCAGTCATAATATCACTGGGCCGGATATTGCGCTCTACTAACTCCATAATCTTAATACCGGTCTTTTTTGCCAAGCGAATCCGCTCAGCGTGTACAGCAGGAATCGTACCATTGCCCGGAAGCCCCATACCAATAATCTCTGTCATACAGTTCATCGAGTTAGCTGTAAACATACCGGCACAGGAACCGCATCCGGGGCAGGAGTAGTTCTCAATGTCCAACAGCTCTTGATCATCAATCTTCCCGGAAGTATATGAGCCTACAGATTCGAAGGCTGTAGTCAGAGTCATTTTCTTCCCCTTATGCCTGCCAGCCATCATGGGACCACCACTTATGAATATGGAAGGCACATTTACCCTTAGGGCACCCATTAACATGCCGGGAACAATCTTATCACAATTCGGTATGAACACAAGACCGTCAAAGGGATGGGCATTAGCCATAATTTCAACGGAATCGGCGATGTGCTCTCGACTTACTAGGGAAAACTTCATGCCCTCATGGTTCATAGCGATACCATCACAAACGGCGATAGTTGGGAATTCCACGGGAGTGCCGCCTGCCATGCGAATACCCGCCTTTACTGCCTCAGCAATTGTCCGTAGATGGATATGGCCGGGCACTACCTCATTAAAAGAATTCATTACGCCGATAATAGGCCGACGAATTTCTTCATCGATTAAACCGCTAGCCTTCATCAGCGCCCTGTGAGGAACCTTGTTCAGCCCCTCTTTCATTAAATTGCTGCGCATTTCATTTCCTCCCTGTAATCTTGAGTTTTATGGGATATTTTTATTTATTAATATTTTTACATTATTCGAAATTTGGTTAACCGTTTTTGTAATAGTTGTAATTTATACACTGTCAAGGGTCTACATCAAGTTGTCTTAATCTTACATTTTTAAAGAAATACTTATTTATTTATACAAGCAATTTGCAATCTTGATGAAATCCTTATCTCGTTTCTCGATTACTTTCTCAGCTCTACCATTGCTGTAATCATAGAAACCTCTCTCTGATTTTGTGCCGTAGAACTGCTGATCAATCAGTTCGGAGAACATCTTTGGCGGTTCCTTCATGTCACTTAAGTCGGCAAATAAATAGCTGGCGATACTAAAGAAGGTGTCCAATCCACCTAGATCGGCAACCTCAAAAGGTCCTAAACAAGCATAGCGCATGCCTAGTCCGTACTTCATCACCGCATCTACATCCTTGATATCTGCGATTCCGCTTTCAACGATATGCATGGCTTCGCGCAAAATGCAAAACTGCAACCGGTTTAAAACGAAACCCTTAGCATCCTTCTTTACCATAACCGGTTTTTTGCCGATTTTTCTAGCAACTTCAGCGATGGTCTCTGCTACAGCCGGATCGCTCTTTTCACCGCAGATTACTTCCACTAATGGAACAATGTGGGGCGGATTTACCCAATGCATTCCGGCAAACCGCTGGGGGTTTTTTACAGCCTTTGCAATCTCAGTTATAGACAGTCCGGATGTATTTGTAGTTAATATAGCATCAGCTGGCGCAATCTTAGATACCTGGCCCCAAAAGTCATGCTTGACCTTCATATCCTCCACTATAGCTTCAATTACAAAATCTGCATCGCTAAAACATTCGGGATCCATGGAGAAACTTATGCGGTCGAGGAGCACTTTGGAATCTTCCGGCTTGATCTCCCCTTCCATTATGGCTGTCTCCTGGTTTATAGCAATCAATTTCTTGCCATTTTCGATACTTTTTGCAGAGATATCGTAAAGAACAACATTATAGCCGTACTTAGCAAAGATCTGGGCAATGGAGGCCCCCATAATCCCGGCTCCACCGATTACCAGCTGGCGGACGTCTTTTGCTTGCATATTTAATAACCTCTCTTTCATGTAATTTACCAGAAAAAAAGCGGCCTTTTTACAAAGAATATCCAATGAAATGGCTTTGGCTTTTATAAAAACCAAAGCCATTTATTATTCAAACTTTATTCTAACTTTTTATTGTAGGCTTACTGTTTTTTGTCTATTCATGCTATCAAGTTCATGTATTGTCATAATTGGATACATTTTTAATTAACGCTAAAGCTTTTAGCTTTAATTGTTATTTATGTAATTCTTCTTTCCAATACTTGTAGTGTTGGTCGATGATTTGGCCCACTTCTGCTTCATTTCTCTCTATGACAACATTGAGCATCTGCTCATGCATTTCTAATAATTCATTCAGCTCACCATTTTGAATAAACTGCTCAACAGCACGTGAACGTGTGGGACATGACAGTCGCTCTATCACAATACCTATTTTATTAACCAATGGATTTTGTATCGTTAACTCTAATGCTCTATGAAACATTATATCTGCGTCTAAAATCTCATTTTTATCGGGATGCTGCTTCTGAACCACCTTACGCAAATCTGTCAATGCTTCCGAAATACGTTTGATATCCTTTTCCGATGCTTTCTCAATAGCGAGCTTTAAGATGCCTACATCAAAAAGCCGTCTTAATTCAATCATAGCAGGTGAACTCCCGCCCTCAAGAATCAACCCATATATCATGGGGTTTAACATCCGATCAGAAAACCCTTCAGCAACAAATGTACCCTCAGGTCTACGAATATTGAGTACACCCATTGCTTCAAGGACTTTGATTGCTTCACGCACGGAATTACGCCCTACATTCATGGCTTCAGAAAGTGAGTTTTCCGTCGGTATCTTCTGTCCCGGTTGTAATTCACCGCTTATAATCGCATCCGTTATCCTAGTTATAATTTGATCCACAACAGATTCATTAGGCACCGGATCCATAAGACTCCCAAGCTTATTATTATTCGATTTTTGATTCATCTTTACACCTCCCACTAGGTTAATCGAAGCAACCTTTATTTTTTTTTAGCGACTGCTCTTATTTATTTTTTTCATTGCCTGTTTTGCACCGTCTACTATATCTTTAACAGACAATCCATATGCATCTAGAAGCTTATCTGCATGACCGCTTCGTGGATATATATCGCGTAAACCAAGGCGTATAACAGGACAGGGATGATAATGTGACGCAACTTCGCAAATTGCGCTGGCCATACCACAATAGATGTTATGATCTTCAACGGCAACAGCACAATTTGTTCTTTCCAACACTTTTGTGACACCTTCACTGTCCATTGGCTTGACAGTGGAAACGTCTATTAATGTACCATTGATTCCTTCATTTTTCAATTGCTCCAGTGCTGCAATGGCACGATTCATTATAAATCCACTAGCAAATATGGCAACATCGTCACCATATCGTTTAACCTCTCTAACCTTGCCAAATTCAAAGGGTGTATCGTCAGGAAAGACCTCAGGTTCCCGTCCACTGCCAATTCTAAGATAGACAGGTCCTTCCTGTTCCATCATTGCTTTTGCCGCTTTGTATGCTTGACCTGCATCGGCAGGTGTAATAACTTTAACTCCGGGAACGGCACGCATTATTCCTACATCTTCATAAAACTGATGGGTAACTCCTTCGCGCTCGCCACCAAGCATGCCGCCGTTTAAACCAACAAATTTTACATCAAG
>DUNY01000090.1 GCA_012839145.1 Thermoanaerobacterales bacterium | reverse complement strand
GGGCGTCTTTATCGTTGGAAATTATGGCACAGGTAAATCTCATTTGATGTCGGTAGTATCCGCCGTGGCTGAAGATAAGGAGATGCTTAAGCAGGTAAATAATAATATATTCAAGGAATCGGCTCAAAGCATTGCAGGTAAATTTGAAGTTCTAAGGTTTGAAATTGGCACCTCAAAGATGGACTTTCGAGACTTAGTGGTAGGCCACTTGGAAAAAGATTTGGCGAAAAGGGGTATAGACTACCGTTTTCCTTCTATGGAGGAAGCACCGAACACCAAGGACTACTTACTGGAGATGATGGCACTCTTTCAAGAAAAATATCCCGATAAAGGGTATCTCGTTGTAGCTGATGAGTTTCTTGATTATCTTCGCGGCCTCACAGAACAAAAAGTGGTGCTGGCACTAAATTTCCTGCGTGAAATCGGCGAAATATCAAAGAGCTGTCGACTGCGGTTCATGGCGGGGGTTCAGGAATCCCTTTTCGACAGTGGGCAGTTTGCCTTTGTAGCTGATTCCCTTAGACGGGTGAGAGATCGATATGAACAGGTGGTAATCCGTAAGCAGGATATATCCTATGTGGTATCGGAGCGAATACTGAAAAAAGACAATCGGCAAAAAGCCTGGATACGAGAGCACCTTACCAAGTTTTCCCATCTTTATTCAAATATGGCCGACCGATTGGAGGAATATGTAAATCTATACCCCATTCATCCTGCATACATAGAAATTTTTGAAAAGGTGTATATAGCTGAAAAACGTGAAATATTAAAGACTATTACCCATACCATCAAAAAAATCTTAGATAAAGATGTGCCTGAAGATGAGACTGGAATCATCTCCTACGACTCCTACTGGGAATATATAAAAGAAAACACTTCTATGCGTTCCGATCCGGACCTTCGAGAGGTAGTGGAAAAAAGCGGTGTTTTGGAAGACTTGATATCAAAGTCCTATACCCGCCCTCAATATCGACCCATAGCCATGCGAATAATCAATGCCCTCAGTGTTCATCGGCTTACAACTGGTGACATTAACTCACCTATTGGTATCACTGTAGACAATATGAAAGACGATCTTTGTATATATACCCAGATACCCGAAGTGGAGGGAAGCTTTTTAAAAACTACGGTAGAAACGGCTGTCCGTGAAATATTAAAGACAGTCAGCGGGCAATTTATCTCCTATAACCGGGACAATGAACAGTATTACCTAGATTTAAAAAAGGATATAGATTATGATGCCAAAATCCAAGCAAAAGCTGATTTCATGGATGATGACATGTTAAATAATTATTATTATAATGCACTACTCAAAGTATTAAACTGGGAAAGACCGGAACATAAATCCGGTCGAAGAATATGGCAGTACGAGATTATCTGGGAAGAAAAAAAGGTTGAGCGATACGGCTATTTGTTTTTCGGTGCTCCTAACGAACGCACTACGGCCCAACCTCCTCGGGATTTCTACATATACTTTCTGCGCCCATACGGCAATGATTTCTATAGAGGCGAGATTAAGAAGGATGAAGTGATTTTCGAATTTACCAATCGTGATGAAGAGGTAGATGAATATATAAAGCTGTACGCAGCTGCCATGGAACTTGCCCAGATATCATCAGCAGACAGCAAACAAACTTACCTTAAAAAAGCTGAAAGCTATCTAAAGGGAATTGTTCAATGGATAAGAGAGCATGTGAAAGAATGCTTTACGGTAAAGACTCTTGGCGAACAAAAGACCGTTCTGTACTGGCTGAAAGGTCGAGCTGCCGCAGAGCACACAGTGAAAGAATATGTGGATATGACTGCTTCTACCTGTCTTGCCCCTTCTTTTAATGATAAGTACCCCTTATATCCGAAATTCTCCACGGAAGTAACCCGAGAAAACATGAAAGAGCTCTTTAAAGCAGGATTAAATTATCTGGCCGGCAAGAAAAATGATCTAGGGGCGAAGGTGCTGGATTCCTTAGAACTTCTGGACGGTGATATTGTTGCTCCGGAAAAATCGGTTTATGCTCGCCACTACATCGAACTCTTGGAAAGCTTGCCGGAAAAACATGTGTTGAATAGGGAAGAGGTTTTGGAAGATTTAAGTGAAGTTACTCTTGATAAAGAGTTTCAACTGGAGGATGTATGGGTAACCCTTATACTTTGCACATTGGTATACAGCGGCCATGCAACTTTGACCCTTCCCGGCCGTACTTTTGACGCTACAAAAATGGAAGAGATAGCTGCTGCAAACCCTGCGGATTTGTTCTTGTTCAAATACTGTCAGGTACCGGAAGGTGCGCCGGTAAAAACACTAAAAAAACTCTTTCAAGGATTGGATTTAACACCTGGGCAAATAACCAATCCTAACACGCGAAAGGCTGCTATTGAGAAAATGCTGATTCGGGTGGAGGAATTGACCAAGAGAGTAATCGAAACACAGCAGTTTTTGATAGGGGATTTGATACTTTGGGATAAGCCGGCTATAGATGAAGACAAAAAGCAACACTATAAGGAAAGCTTAAAAGAGCTAAAGGATTTTCTCGATGCCGTAAAACAGTACAATTCCCCTGCTAAGATAAAAAACTTCAGGTTTTCAGAGGAAGATGTGGAACGATATTTAGCTCATTTTACCGTGATGAACGAAATCTTAATGATAAGAGATTTCAAACTTCAGGTTGACCCATATGTATCCTACCTCGCCCTTACAAGTATGATACTAAAAAATGATAAGTGGGATGAAAAAGTCCAAGAAGTCCGCAGCGATGTTTTAGAAAAGGTACGAAATCCCCAAGAACTCACCGATGCATATATGAATGAATATGTGGGTAGGCTCCGAGCCTTGAAGCAAGAATACATATCCGCTTATATAGAGCTTCACAAAAAACACCGCTTGGATTTAAACGGTGATGAGCAAAAGCAAAAGCTCTTAAAGGGTAATATAAAACATAATCTTGATATGCTAACAGACATAAGTGGTTTGATTTATTCAAAGCCTTATGAAAAACTGCTTGATAGGCTTTTAGAACTGAAAACATGTTTTAGCTTAATTGAAGATGATATTCTTATGAGTCCATTATGTCCCCACTGTGGATACACACCAAATGAAAATGAGCAACCGGTATTCGGGGTGGTAGAAGATATTGAGAAATCCATGGAAGAGCTGCTTTTCCAATGGGAAAATACAATAGTTGAACTTTTAGAAGATGACAAGATAAAAGAAGAGAACATTGAACTGCTGGATAAAAACCAGCGGCAGGCCTTAGAGTATATCTCTAAAAATCACCGGCTTCCGGATAAAATTGATTCATTTCTTATCTCAACAATCAAAGTGCTCATGAAGGGTCTTGACAAGGTTGAGATAACCGCCGAAGCTCTGGTAAGAGCTGTGTTTAAAGGTGGGCCGGTTACCGTAGAGGATATGAAACAGCGCATGAGCGATTATATAGATGAACTTGTAAAGGGAATGGACATAAATCGTGTTCGGATAATACTTAAATAATGGAGGAATATGATTGAAACTTACGAAAGAAATACTTGACAAATTAAGACATATAGAAGGCTTCCCCCTAGGAAAGGATGAAGACATTATTGCCCTTTCGGATCCACCGTATTTTACGGCATGCCCCAACCCGTTTATCGGTGAGTTTATAGAAAAACATGGGACTCCCTATGATGAGGCCACCGATGAATATAAGGTAATGCCATATACCGCCGATGTGTCCGAAGGCAAGAATGACCCCATATACAATGCCCATTCTTATCATACCAAGGTGCCCTATAAGGCCATTATGCGCTACATCCTCCATTATACAAAACCCGGCGATATAGTATTTGACGGATTTTGCGGTACCGGCATGACAGGAGTGGCCGCCGCCATGTGCGAAAGCCCCGATAAGGATTTTAAAATAAAACTGGAAGAAGAAGCCCGAAAGGAGGGTAAAACCATTGAGTGGGGAGCTCGAAAGGCGGTTCTCTGTGACTTATCCCCAGCAGCTGCTTTTATAGCATACAATTACAACACCCCCGTAGATGTGGAGGAATTTGAAAAAGAAGCTCTAAGGATACTAAATGAAGTGGAAGATGAATGTGGATGGATGTATGAAACCAACCACACTATTGACGGTATACCCCAGCCGGGTATTGACGGCAAACCCATAAAGGGCCGAATAAATTACACCGTATGGTCCGATGTCTTCCTATGTCCTAACTGCACCAAAGAGATGGTATTTTGGGATGTGGCGGTGAATAAGGAAACAGAGAGAGTAATGAAGGAATTTCACTGTCCTCACTGCGGCCTTCTTACTAATAAACGGAATCTGGACAGAGCTTGGGAAACCACCTATGATAAAGCCTTGGGCAAGACCATAGAGCAGACAAAGCAGGTGCCCGTGATGATAAACTATTCTGTTGGGCGGCAAAGGTTTGAAAAAACTCCTGATGAGGGTGATTTAAAGCTAATTGAAAAGATTAAGGAGATGGATATACAATATTGGTATCCGACGGATGAGATCAAAGAAGGAGATAAGACAGGAGAACCTCTGAGAATTGGAATAACTCATGTCCACCATTTTTATACTAAGCGGAATTTGTGGGCTTTAAGTGCGATTC
>DUNY01000028.1 GCA_012839145.1 Thermoanaerobacterales bacterium | reverse complement strand
TTTTTGATTGGATAAGATTTTCCGAAATCTAACAGCTTTTTGTAGGCATCTAATTGAAGTGAAATATTTATATAATTGTACTCTTCCTTTAAGGATTTGTAAATCATATAGCCTTCTGGGTCCATATCCCCGAAGTAAAAAACTTTTATCATTTCAGCATCGGCAATTTCATGTATAAAAGAAAAGCTGCTTATTATATCCTTGCCTTGGCCATAAATTATGGCATCAGGGTAAATCCCGAATATGTCACACCCCTCCATGGCCGCCCTTTTATATGAGAAAAAAGTGGAGTGGTTTTCCAATATGATGGCTGTTTTAATCTGTCTTACACCGCGATTCCAATATACAAACATCTGACCGTATTTTTTCATTTTTAGATCGTCATAAGACAATTTTAATCGTTTCATTACTCCATTATCCATTTCTTCCTTTGGGTCTAGAAACTTCTCATTATCAAAGAGCTCCAAACATCTTTCCTCACAACTAGCCCATTCTCGCCGGTCTCTATTTCGTAAAAACTCATGTATTCGCAAAATAAACTGCCACTCTCTGTCGGTTTGCAGCTGGGGATATTTAATGTATGTACTAAAATCCAGCAAGTCGGACAGCCTTAGGATGTCTTCACTCTTCCATCTTGGGGCAATCTCATCTTCCACAATAGACCATCGAAGTTTCAAGGGTGGATATTTGCCATTATACCCCACGGTCTTCATAGGTTTTACGAATCCTTCTTGTGAGAGCCTTTCCAGCCCCTTATATAAGCTGTGATAGCCGCCCTTTTGATGGTAGTTCGAAGATCCTCCGGATTTTTCCAATAGGAACTTTTCAAGATCATCCAAATAAAAGCTTTTTCTGTTTTTTTGTTTATAAACATTCAAAAAGACCTTTATGGGCTTGTACATAATTTCCCTTCCTATTTTTACAAGTTGCGAAATGACCTTTTTGTGACTTTGTAACAATCTTTCTTTTAACAATAATATTGTTTCAATTTATATATAATTTTAACATATAAGTCTGGCTATTAGAAGAAACAAAGCCTTAATAAATGTTTTTATCCCCTAATCTTTATAAATATGTTGATCTATTTCTATGCACATTAAACAAATGAATATATACCCACTCCCCTTCATGCACTTAAAGCACAAGTCATATGTATAGTCTATGTAAATTCTATAATATGTATTATTTCCTTTTTCGCCCCAATTGTATAGCACATTTGTATTAAATGTGCTATAATATTAGCTGATGAACATTCTTAAAAAGGAGACGAGTTATATATGAAACCCAAGGTTGCCATTAATGGCTTTGGCCGAATAGGAAAAAACATATTGAGAATATGGTTGGAAAACCAAGACCAAATGGACATTGTTGCACTCAACAGCACCAGCGGTCCCAAAGCCCATGCACATCTTTTCAAATACGATTCCATATATGGTGTCTTAACCCATAGTGTAGATTCCACTGATGACACCATCATTATAGACGGAAAACCCATTCGATTTTTTTCTGAAAGGGATCCTGAAAAACTGCCCTGGGAAGAGCTGGATTTAGATATTGTAATAGAGGCCACCGGTAAGTTCAGGAGAAAAGAAGACGCCCTGAAACATTTGAAAGCCGGTGCAAAGCGGGTTATCATCACAGCTCCCGGTGATGGTGTTGACAATACGATTGTAATGGGAGTAAACGAAGATACGTTCGAGCCTGAAAAAGATTACATAATCTCTTCCGCTTCATGCACTACTAATTGTCTTGCTCCCTTGGTAAAAGTCATTGATGAAAACCTCCGAATCAAAAACGGCTCTTTATCAACTATCCATTCCTACACTGCTGATCAACAGCTGATAGATAAACCTCATAAGGATTTGCGGCGGGCCAGGGGTGCAGCCCTTTCAATCATCCCTACGACTACAGGGGCGGCTAAAGCAATAGGCTCTATTATACCTCATCTTGCAGGAAAGTTAAACGGAAGTGCCTTTCGTGTCCCAACAGAGGCCGTATCGGTAGTGGATTTTGTAGCCAATGTTAATAAATCTACTACAAAAGAAGAAGTAAATCAACTTTTCAAAAAGGTTTCTAATGGAACACTGAGAGGAGTATTGGGATATACTGAAGACCCCTTGGTATCTCGAGACTTGGTTGAAGATCCCCGTTCATCCATAGTAGACGGTCTTTCAACAATGGTCATTGACGGTAAGGTAATAAAAGTAATGGCTTGGTATGACAATGAATACGGCTATGCCACCAGGGTCTTTGAAATGGCCAAACATATATATGATGTATGTCAGAGGCAACAACCTCTCAAAGCAGTCATGAATTCTTAGAAAAAAACAATTGTAAATATTTCTGTATAAATAAGTATATTATCCTCTTGATTAATGATTGTGAGGGAAGTTAATGCTTTATAACTTTACAATAATAGCAAACAGCCTCAGCTCGATTAGATATTGGGCTGAGGTTGTTTGCTGGGCACCGGCCACAGACGATAACTTGGTATTGTATACACTAAGATAAACACTTGCAAATAACCAATCGTATATCCTCATAAGTGATTTCTTGAGGCAATGCTTCTTTGATAGGCTTTAATTTTTCTGTTCCAACTTTCTCAATCACTTGTATAATCTTCTTTTCCTTCTCAGGATCAATAAACCTTGACCAATCAATGCTTTTGCCTTTTTTTTCACATCTTGCTAAGTGATTAATTATTGTGTTTTCTGTGAGATTTCTTTGCTGTGCTATTTCTTCAAGAGGCAATCCTTTAAGATAGCAGCTGTAAGTCTGTTCATAGCGGTCAATTTTAGTATCCTGCAGTCTATCTATAGAACTGGCAGCTATTGTATTATTTGCTATATGGCCCCTAAGCTCACTGACATCCAAACCTTCTTCCCGGATGTATTCATTTATCAGATTAAGAAATTCTTCACCATAGCTTTCGTATTTTTTCCGGCCTACACCTCTTATTTTGAAGAATTCCTCTTGGTTTCGAGGCATATATGCAGCCATTTCCTTTAAGCTCAAGTCATGAAATATTATGTATGGTGGAAGGTCTTTTTCTTGGGCTATTGTATACCTTAGCTCTCTAAGTCGCTCAAATAGCTGTTTATCAAAGTTTTCATTGATTTGATCCGGAGATAATCCATTTGCCGTCTTAGATGTTTTTGATTTTAGCAACAAATCTTTTTTATGATAGAACTTTACCTTACCTTTTAATATTTCCCAGGACATATCAGTGAGTTTTATGACGGGAAATTTATCGGCAGTTATGTGAATGTACCCCTGAGAGATTAAGGTCATTATCATTTCTTTGATTGCATCATTGCGGTATTCCTGCATAATACCATATGTAGAAGTTTTATCCAGACCCCATTCCAATACCTTCTTATTCTTTGAACCCCTTAGAACCTGTATAACGGTATTTATCCCATAGCTTTGATTGACTCTATATATACATGACAATATTTTTTGAGCTTCTATGGTTACGTCCACTCTTTCCGATTGATCCAGGCAGTTGCTGCAATTATTACAGCTCTCTTGTTGTGCATCTTCACCGAAATAGATTAGTATCTTGTTTCTGAGGCAATCATCAGTATGGCAATAATCTACCAAGTACTGGAGATTTTCATACATGGCAGTCTCACGCTCAGGAGAAAGGTTTTCGCTTTGAATTAGAATCTTTTGTTTTACTATATCGGCAGGAGAGTACATTAAAACACAGTCACTTTTTTCCCCGTCCCTGCCTGCTCTGCCTGCCTCCTGATAATAAGCCTCCATATTTTTAGGCATATTGTAATGGATGACAAATCTTACGTCAGGCTTATCTATTCCCATGCCAAAGGCATTTGTGGCAACGATTATCCTGGTCCTGTCAAGCATGAAATCATCTTGGTTTTTTTGCCTGATATTCGAGCTCATCCCCCCGTGATACCCAACAGCAGAGATGCCATAGCTTTGGAGTTTGTTTGCTAATGATTCCACGATTTTCCTAGTGGCACAGTATATTATTCCTGGGTCACTCACATAATTGTTTTTTAGGTAATTTAGTAAGTATGAGAACTTGTTGCTGGGTTTTGCGACTTGGTAAAACAAATTTGGCCTGTCAAACCCTGTTATGACTTCCAGCGGATTTTTAAGGCCTATTAAATTCTTTATCTCTTCCACAATTTCTCTTGTGGCTGTAGCCGTGAATGCCGCCACAGTAGGCCGGATGTGGAGGAAGTTAATGAATTTCGGGATTTCCAGATAGCTGGGTCTAAAATCATGGCCCCATTGGCTTATACAGTGAGCCTCGTCAATGGCTACCAGGGAAATTTTAATATCCTTTGCCAGGTTTAAAAATAATTTCGTATTTAGGCGTTCCGGTGCCACATATACTAGTTTGAACTTGCCATTTCGTATCCCATCAATCCTTGTGATAAATTCCTCGTAATCAAGGGTGCTGTTAATAAAAGTTCCCGCTAAACCCATTTCGTCCAAAGAATCTACCTGATCCTTCATTAAGGATATAAGCGGTGAAATAACTATAGTTACACCTTCTAAAATAGTTGCAGGCAATTGATAGCAAAGAGATTTACCTCCACCTGTGGGCATTATCCCTAAAACATCCCTGCCGGCAAGGATTGCACTTACCAACTTCTCCTGGCCCTTCTTAAAATTATCATAACCAAAATAGGTCTTTAATACTTCATAGATACCCATAAGTTCACCTCATCCTGGCTAACATTGTATCAAAACATATGCAGGTGCTTCAATATACCCTTACAAAGATTGTTCCTGATATTGCCTCACCTTACAAGGTATTGTGTATCAATAAATATGCTTCTTTTTCAATTAAGCTTTTATGCGAAGATTGTTCTTGTATTCCACAACTTACTGTTTGCTCGAGCTCTAAACAATAGAGAATTCGGGAGCTTTCTTTATTTTTAAAGTAAATCGGAAATTGAGCCATACTTTTCAAATATTAAAATAGTAAATTTTTCTATAAAATATCTCGTAGCACTTAATTAATTAAGGCCTTTATTATTTTTGCTAAAATATTAAAAAATACCTGTTTATCCGGAATTTTCCCGGCATAATAGAGCAGTTTTACAAAATTATAACAAAGTCCTCACAGTTTTTTCAAAATTATGTTTTAAAATATTTATTGAATATATTGGTAAATAAAAAAGGAAGGTGATGAAATTTTGTCAAATTCATCGGAGTTTACAGCTCTTAATCTAAAAAAAGTTGGTAAAGTTATACTACTATCTGTACTTATTTGGTCATTTTTTTTGGGCACATCTTATGGCGCCGGGCAGCTGTCCCTTTCTACTCCCTATCCCGGGATTTCGGCTCAACCGGGAAGCAGCGTAACATTTCCACTTACCGTAAGCGGGACAGGATTTGTAGACCTTGAAGTGACTGCAACACCTTCTGGTTGGACTGCGGGAATTTTCGGTGACGGAATGAAAATTCACAGGGTTTATGTGCCCACAAATGACTCGGCAGAAGCAGAACTTAGGGTTCAGATTCCTTCTGAGGCCAAAAGCGGCGACTATAGCCTGTCGGTAGAAGCATCCAGAAGCGGGCGAGCTAAGCTTTTACTGAATATAAGAATCGATGCTGATGCAAGCGGTTCTGACAAAATTGAGGTCCAATACCCTTCACTTTCTGGCCCTGATACGGCAACCTTCAGTTTCAGGGGGACACTTTATAACAACAGCGGTCGCGCTCGCTTCTACAGCCTTGGAGCTAATGCTCCTGAGGGCTGGCAAATATCTTTTAAGCCCGCTTACCAAAATAACCAGATTACCAGTTTGAGTTTGGAGCCGGGGAAATCCCAAGATCTTGATATTACCGTGCAGCCTCCTAAGGGAGTTAAAGCCGGAAAGAATACTATAACAACAGCGGCGGTACATGGCAGTGAAGTGGCCAAAGCTGATTTAGAGGTGGTGATTTCAGGCACCTATCGCCTTGAACTTTCTACACCTACAGGGCGATTGAATGCAGACCTGACAGCCGGACGAAAAGGATCATTGACTCTTGAACTTGAAAATAAGGGCAGTGCTGATTTGCAGACAATAAATCTTTCCGCTTCTGCTCCACCGGGATGGGCAGTTACCTTTGAGCCTGAAAAGATTGAGCGGATAAAGAGCGGGGAAAAGAAGCAGATTACCGCTTTTATTACCCCCGACGGCAAGGCCATTGCCGGCGATTATGTGCTTAGCATTAATGCTTCAGCCAGTGAGACCTCTGAAAATGCTGACATCCGGGTAACAGTTCATACCTCTACTCGATGGGGCTTGGTGGGAGCATTCATAATAGTAGGGGTAATATCATGGGTGGCCTGGACCTTTAAAAAATATGGGCGGCGATAAAAATGCATGACCGAATAATGATAGAAACTCAGGAACTTACAAAGGTTTATGGCTCAATAACCGCCGTGGATCATCTGAATCTAACAATATCTAAAGGTGAAATATTTGGTTTGCTGGGACCTAACGGCGCCGGGAAAACCACCACCATACTTATGCTTATGGGCCTCTCTGAGCCTACTTCCGGCAGTATAAGAGTAGCCGGGTTAGATCCCGTACGTCAGCCCCTTAAGGTAAAGGCAATGGTAGGATACATGCCCGACAACATGGGGTTTTACAGTGATATGACCGGCAGGGAAAACCTGTTTTACACTGCAAGATTAAATGGTATTTCGCCGGATAGAGCAAATAATTTGATTGAAGAACTGATGGTTAAAGTAGGTCTTGAAGATGCATCAAATCGTAAAGTTCGAGAGTATTCCCGAGGAATGCGTCAACGTCTTGGTGTAGCAGATGTGCTTTTAAAAGACCCTGAGGTGATCTTTCTCGACGAACCTACACTAGGCCTTGACCCTGAGGGAACCTCTGAACTGTTGGATATAATACTGGAATTGGGGAAAAAAGAGGGAAAGACTATTTTGATATCCTCTCATCTTCTCCACCAGGTCCAAGCTATTTGCGACAGAGTGGGGATCTTTGTTAAAGGTAAGTTAGTTGCTGTTGGCAGTATTTCCGATCTGGCAAAAGATATGGGAAGTGAGCAGGTAATTGAACTTAAAGTAAGTCCCAGATCGGCTTTTCCCACTGATGTAATAAAGGCTATGTCAGGTATTAATTCCGTAGAAACTCGAGAAGATATGATAGTTGTGAAAGGACAAGGCTCGGAACTTGCCCCAAAAATAGTTAAGGAACTTGTAGCAAAGGATATAGATGTATATCATATAAAAATTCGCGGCTCTGATCTTGACGATATATACCATCGTTATTTCCAAGAAAAGGAGGCGAAGGTCCATGCTTAAGTTAAAGTTTTTAGATAAATTAATCGGATCGTTTCAAAAAAACTCCGGACATACCTTTGATAAAGGCGACATCAACAGTTTGGAAACGGTGTTTTTGAAAGAGTTGTCTGATCAACTTTCCAGTATAAGGTATGTTATTCTGTTTTCGTTGATAGCTCTTACAGGGGTGGTATCTTTTTCCTCGGCAGCCTCAAATATAAGAGCCGCCACTGAA
>DUNY01000201.1 GCA_012839145.1 Thermoanaerobacterales bacterium | reverse complement strand
TTAATTTTTGGGAGGGAAACTTTAATGGATGTATTGGCGAATTTTGCTCAGGCGTTTATAGGCTTGTTCCAGGAAGGTGGAAACACATTTTTAGGTCTTGCGGGAGGAATTTTGCCGACTCTTATCACTCTCATGACAGCTGTTAATGCACTAATAAAATTTGTAGGGCAGGAAAGGATTAACAACATAGCTCAAGTTGCAGGAAGGTATACTATCTTACGTTATACTGTAATGCCGGTTTTGGCAGTGTTTTTCTTAACTAATCCCATGGCTTATACTTTTGGACGCTTTTTACCGGAAAAGTATAAACCTGCATTCTATGATGCTGCCGTTTCTTTTGTCCATCCCATTGTCGGTTTATTCCCCCATGCTAACCCCGCAGAGCTTTTTGTTTATATGGGAATTGCACAGGGTATAGAACAATTGGGTTTTCCTTTAGGTCAGCTTGCTATAAGATATTTTATTGTAGGTGTAATAGTGATTTTCATAAGGGGTATTGTTACTGAAATGCTTACATTAAGAATGATGAGACAAAGAGATTTGATTTGAGGAGGGTGAAAAAATGAAATTTAAGGCAGTTAAGATTCAAAAAGGAGCTGGCGGTTGGGGAGGCCCCCTCATAATCAAACCTGAAGAAGGTAAAGATAAAATAGCTTCGGTTACAGGGGGCGGGATAGATCCAGTAGCTCAACGCATTGCTGAACTTACCGGCGGTACAGCCTTTGACGGCTTCAAATCATCAGTACCGGAAGATGAAATATGTTGTGTCGTGATAGATTGCGGAGGAACGGCTCGCTGTGGGGTTTATCCGAGAAAACGAATTCCCACTATTAACTTAACACCTGTAGGTCAAGTAGGGCCTCTAGCTCAATACATAAAAGAAGACATTTACGTTTCAGGGGTAAAGCCGGATAACATCTCCATAATATCCTCACAAGATGCAGAACACATTCGACCGGACATATCTGCTGAATCAGATGTTCTCGAAGATAATGTTATTACTAATGCCGAGAGCCGAAAGGTCGGAATAATAGAAAAAATAGGCAGAGGTATGGGCGGAGTAGTCAGTATCTTCTATCAATCCGGTCGAGAAACCATTGACCAAGTTATTAAAAATATTCTTCCATTTATAGCTTTTGTAGCAACCCTTATCGGTATAATTCTTAAATCCGGTATAGGTAATTGGATAGCCAACATAATTTCTCCTTTAGCAGGAAGCTTGCCTGGTCTGTTAGCCATTTCAATTGTATGTGCAATACCCATACTTTCACCTTTATTAGGGCCGGGGGCTGTAATTGCACAGGTAGTAGGAGTTTTGGTAGGTGTTGAGATCGGTAAAGGCAATATACCTCCGCAGTTTGCTCTACCGGCACTCTTTGCCATCAATCCCCAGGTCGGATGTGACTTTATTCCCGTGGGACTAAGCCTTGGAGAAGCCAAACCTGAAACCGTTGAGGTAGGTGTTGGAGCAATACTTATCTCACGACTGATAACCGGTCCAATTTCAGTATTAATTGCCTACCTGTTCAGCATCGGTTTGTATACCGGATAGCACACGAGGTTCTGCCGCAATGCTATTGCGGCAGAATACTTTTACTACCCTTGCTCAAAGGAGTGAAGCTATGAATAAATATAAAACCACAGTTACTGCCATAGGAGATATGGTAGAAGATCTGTTACAGCAAGGAATGATGGTTTTGTTTGATACCACTGCACCGATAGAGCTTCAAGAAATTTCAGTTATTCATACCGGTGGAACCCTTACAAAAGATGTGACAAACGGAGATTTAATGATTTTAGGTAGTTTCACATATACAGTTACCGCTGTAGGAGAATTAGCTAATAAAAACTTAAAAAAAATTGGGCATGTCTGCCTTAAATTTGATGGCCGAACATCTCCAAAACTACCCGGAGATATACATTTACATGGAGAAAGTGTGCCCTTGATAATAAAAGGTGACACTATTGTGATAAAGGCCAATTGAAAATAGAGTGTCCTTTCGTTACCAACGAATAAAGTTGATAGAAAATTGTTCTTTATCAATATCACCACCTTTCTTAAGGAGATAGAAGAACAAACAGCAAAAGAGATATCCTAATCTTAGCCGCTAACTGCAACCTCGCATTATTAGCATTCATCTTTGAAAATTACCTTGCTGTTGGTCTAGTCAAAGAGATGCAGCATCTGGGTTGGCAGGTTAACGGTTAAGTCAGGAAGCACGCTTTATAGGCAATAACCCTATGGTTTTGCAGGAGACGAGAGAATTATTCTTTGCTAATTATCCTGTAGCCTTATTTTAGTATTAGGATTCCCTTTTAAAATAAATAAAAACAACTATGTTTGGACCACTTAAAATGTGGGCCTAAACG
>DUNY01000337.1 GCA_012839145.1 Thermoanaerobacterales bacterium | reverse complement strand
TTTTAATAAAGACATTTTATTACTATAATTAACAAGGTGACAATATCGCGAGATAATCACATAGTATTACCATAATAATCTTGCTGAAGTAATCATTTGAAGATATAATCATAATAATAAAAAATTTAATCAATAATTCCGGGAGGGGATTTTTTGGACTATCAAAAATATGTAACGCAAAGAGCCAGGGACATTGAGATATCAACAATACGTTATTTTTTCAACATGGTAAATGAAGTAGAAGGTGCTATATCTTTATGTATCGGTGAACCTGACTTTATTACACCGACGCATATAAACCTAGCGGCAGTTCAAGCTCTTGCTAATGGACACACCTTTTACAGTCCAAATGCAGGCCTTTATGAACTTCGACAGGAGATTTCCAATTACTTAGAACGCCGCTATCAATTGGCGTATAAACCAGGAAGTGAAATTATCGTTACTATAGGAGCAAGTCAAGCTATCGATGTGGCTATAAGAACACTGATAGAACCGGGAGATAAGGTGTTAATCCCACAGCCGTCTTTTGTAGCGTACAAACCCTGTACTATCTTGGCCGGAGGCAAACCGGTTTATGTGCCAACTTATCCTCAAGATGATTTCGTGCTAAGACCTGATGTGCTGGAACAATATATCACAGAAAAGTCGAAATTATTAATTCTACCTTATCCCAACAATCCCACAGGAGCTGTAATGACTGAGGAACAGTTAAAAGAAATTGCCAATGTAGTAAAAAAACATGATTTGATTGTGGTTGCTGATGAAATCTATTCGGAACTGACTTATGGCATACAACATACGGCATTTGCTAAGATTCCTGATATGTGGGAACGTACGGTTACCATAAACGGCTTTTCTAAATCATATGCCATGACCGGATGGAGGCTGGGGTATGTTGCCGCTCCGGAAGGATTAACTGAACAGATACTGAAGGTTCATCAATACAATGTTACCTGTGCAGCAACTATGGGGCAATATGCAGCGATAGAAGCCATGAAAAACGGTGATAGAGATATTGCAGTTATGCGGGCTGAGTATGATGAAAGACGAAAATTCCTGCTTGAAAGCTTAAGAGATATGGGATTTGATTGCTTTGAGCCCAAAGGAGCCTTTTACGTTTTCCCTTCAATCAAAAAAACCGGCCTTTCTTCAGAGGAATTCGCCCAAAAACTATTATGGGAAGGCAAAGTCGCAGTGGTTCCCGGCAGCTCATTCGGGGAAAATGGCCAAGACTTCGTAAGATTGGCCTATGCTACTTCAATGGAAAATCTGCAGGAGGCAGTCAAGCGGATAAGTACATTTTTAAGTAATTTGTGATATTGCTATGAAAGCCCTGTTTCGTTGTCATTCAGAAGGCTTTACCTGAAGGATCTTATTAAGATATTCTACAGGGCTTTGCTCCTTCGGAATGACGGGAAATGCTTTCATTTATTGTGGTGCAGGCGGCGCATGGAAATTCCGACATACTGACAGTTTTTGCTTGCAAGGGAAAACCCGCACAATATAATAATATTATCAAAAAATGTTCGTGAAAGTATTGCCAAATAACTAAGGCTGTGATAAGATATAATTACAAAAAAACAATACTTTCCATAAAGCCTTATATAATTTCGGGGATAGGCCCGAAAGTCTCTACCGGGCGGCCGTAACCACCCTGGCTATAAGGTCTTGGTTTATATTGTCCTTTTATGGCTGAAAACTTAGTCATTTATATGAAATAATTTATCCTGGGTAGAGAAAATCTGCCCATTTTT
>DUNY01000455.1 GCA_012839145.1 Thermoanaerobacterales bacterium | reverse complement strand
TCAAAGAAACAGCAAATAACCATCACAGACCTAAAAAAAGTCAGAGTAAAAATGCCTCCTCTCGTGGAACAACAAAGGATTGCTGCTATTTTGTCAACTTTTGACAATAAAATCAAAAGATGTAATAAGTTTAGCAAAGCCTTAGAAAAAGCCGCTCAAGCCATATTTCGGCATTGGTTTATTGATTTTGAATTCCCTGATGAAGATGATAAACCATATAAATCAAGTGGGGGAGAGTTTGTTAATACTGATTGGGGATCACTGCCTAAGGGATGGTATGTAGGGAAATATTCCGAAATCACGGAAATTTTAAGTGGTGCAACATCCATGGCATTGAATCAACCTCACTTCACTTTGAAGGGAAAAGAAAACATGGACCGATATTTAATATATATGTTAACAAAGATATGTAACAAAAACCTGCTAAAAAGATCTGGCGGTATATTTAAAATTATTGATATCGATAGACTTGAATCATCAAATGTCTTAATACCGCCAAAAAAAGTCATTCACAAGTTTAAAAACATCGTAGGACCGTTATTTGACAAAATAACACAACTAAATAAAACCAATGACGCTCTTTTAAAACTCCGCAACAAACTCCTTCTAGAATTAACTTCAGGTGAGATGCGAGTTGTTGTTTAGGATTAGTTGGTCGACAAATATACGAGATCATATTACTTAAAACCTAAACAACAAAAATTGGATTAGATTTGAAATTTAGACAAATTATGCTCTATTTTATTAAAAATATAGTTGATCAATGATATCTAAAAGAACATTTATTTCTTTTTCTGTGTTAAAGTAAGCAGGGCTTACACGTAAAGTCCCATTGGGGTATGACCCTATCTTTTTATGTGCTATAGGTGCACAATGTAGTCCACTACGAACACAGATTTTTTTTGAATCTAGCAAGCTATCAATATCCTGTGGGCTAAAACCTAAGACGTTGAAAGAAATTATGCCGATATTTCCATAAGGTGATGTTTGGCCATAAATTTTAACACCTATATCCAACAAACCTTTATATAATTCTTGTTTTAATGTATTTACTTTTGCATTTATTTCTTCTATTCCAGTTCGTTCAATCCACTCAATACCAGCTAACATAGATACAATAGAAGGGAGGGGCAATGTCCCACTTTCATACCTTTCTGGAACAAAATCGGGCATATCTACATCTTCTGAATTCACACCTGTTCCCCCAAAAACAAGGGGAGCAGGTAATTCATTTATATCCTTTATCACAAGCCCTCCTGAACCTGGTATTCCATAGAGACTTTTATGACTAGAAAAAGCAAGAAAGTCATAATCATACCTATCCATTCCGGGTGTGTGTAGACCTACTGTTTGAGCAGCATCCACTAAAATTTTGCCACCAAAAGAATGGGTGATTTTTGCTACTTCTTTTATAGGCAATATATCACCAGTAACATTACTTGCGTGAGCAATTACTACAAGTCTCGGTGGATATGCTGCAAACAACATTTCAGTTTGTTCCGAGTCTAGCTGACAGTTTTCGTCTATAGGCAAAATTTTCACAGTTACTCCATTTTCATTTTTTAAATGCATGACACTTCTCACAACAGAATTATGTTCAAAAGGTGAAATATAGATGGCTTCGCCTTGGGATATATCCATTCCTTGTATTATTATATTAATTCCATATGTGGCTGAAGGAACAAAAGTTAGTTGATTTGGATTTACTCTAAATATATTAGATAACTTGGAACGCGTGACTTCTAAATTGTTGTTAGCCTTTTTAACAAGAGGGTTTATGCCTCTTCGCGGGTTTACTGCAAACTTTTTCAAGCATTCTACAACGGAATTAACAACATGGCAGGGCTTGGGAAAAGTTGTAGCAGCATTGTCTAAATAAATAAAATCCATTTTTACCATCCTAAATCAATTTTTTTAATATATTAATTAATATTTGACGTTTTTCAATTTGAGATATTGCATTGCCGAAATTGCTGATAGCAGATTCGACATGTGTTTGGAGTATGTTTCCAAGATCAGACACCTCAGACTCATATATTGCTATTTCCTTAGCATTATTGGAGGCTGAGTCGCAAAATTCAAGCTTAACATATGAATTTGCAAGGCTTGATAAAGATTTTTCCGCATGTCTAAATTGTTTAAGGCTAGTTTTAAAGTCATCTAAGGTATCATCTAGCCAATCTTCAGGTCTAATGTTTGTTATCATCTTAGCAAAACCATATGCAAATTTGTCTTCATCATAACCATCAAATCCGGAAATATATGTAGCAATATTAGAACCGCCAACAGTAGATATTTTAGATTTTTCTTTATCTAACATATTGCGAGCTAGGCTTATTAAAGATTCATCTTTGTTACCATAAGGTGATAACCAGGAATATAAAACTTCTTTAATCTTATTTAAAAGATCATTTAAAGAATTATCAAGTTCGTTTTTGCATTTAATTACAATTGATAAAAAATTTTCTACATCGTTTTGTGAAAGCTCTTTGAACCCTAGAGCTGAAGGAAGTTTATGAATTAATATATGTCTCGGATTATGGTTTATTATCTTAGCAAAATGCCTGACAGCTTGTGAAGATTTACTAATCATTTTTGTCTCCCTTGTAAACCTAGGTAAACCAGCAATCCAGCGGAATATGTTATCTCCAATTTTTCCATAGGCATTACCTGAAAATATATTAGTCGGCAAGGAAACTTCAAAAATTTCAGCCATGCCTTTTACAAGGGCTTCTATATTCTCGTCCCAGTTATCCAACTTTAAATAATAATTGTGTGGTTGTTTAATTATCTCATCTAAAAGTTTTGCATCAATGTAGCAATCTAAATTAGATGAATTTCGTATGGTAATATGGTTACCATATTTAACTATACAAGCAGTTAAAATTACAGGCATAATACCTTCACGAATTCCGTAATGTGGAGCTGCTAAACGATGTATCAGTTTACTAAAATCACTAAATTCATCTACTGTTTCATTAAAAAAACTCATGATCTCTTTAAAGACTTTTTCAAACCTTTTACAATTGAAGTTGAAACGATGTTGTGTTTCGTTAAAAATTTCTGTTGTTATAAAAAGAGTATCAAATATAAAAGATTCTTGAGCTGTGCTTAAGTGCTCTCTTATGTCCTCGGTGTTTTTCAACATAAGATCTATAACTTTATTTCTTGCTCGTCTTGAAATTGTAGTTGGCTTATCTTTATTAATTAGCTCGTTGTTTACTATCGGATAATACTTATAAATCTGGCTCATAATTTCTGAAATATATGACGATAAATCATATTTATTTTTGACATTTTGTAGATGTTGGTTTTTCCAAAAAAACTTCACATTAGGAGATGCAACAGTTATTTGTTTTAGCTTATTTTGTATATCTTGATGTATATCTTCAATATACAAGTTTATTAAAGTTTTTGTACTTTGCTGAGGCTTAACTTTTTTTAGCTTTTTATTTATATCTTTTAATGCAAGTAAGCGCATAACTGAATCTCTTATCTTTATTGGTTTATTAGGTAAAGCAAAAACAGCTCTTTCGTCATTACAGCTGTGGATAAGCTTCTCTAATTCGACTTTTTCATTATGGTTATCTGGAATTAGATAGCATATTACACCATCATAGCCGTCGTATTTAGATGTTAACTTTCCTTCATGTATAACAGTTTTAGCATTTATAACATCTACATAGGCCGGTGTTAAAAAACGAGTTATTTTGTATTCATGATTATATTTATGTGGTATTATATAATCCTGGAAGCCTAATTTAGTTAAATAAGCTAGTGGGGACAATCTTTGGGGTTTTTTGCTAATCCAAGATTCAATCTCTTCCTCCAAATTAAAATCCGAAGGCTCTATAATTTCTATTTCGTTTGTAGCTTGGCG
>DUNY01000150.1 GCA_012839145.1 Thermoanaerobacterales bacterium | reverse complement strand
GCTTCGGGCCGCGGGAAGTCAATTTATGATGTTGGACAAGCATGTCGAATCATGAAGCGGGCGCGGCCACATCGATTCGCCAAGCGTGGTCGCGCTAAGGCTCATCGACGTCGGCAATGCCAAACGTTATGTGACATATAAGCTTCTGGGGAACCAATATAAGAATAGGCATGAGGTGAACTAATTATGGGGCAAGAATACTTTAACTTGATGAGTTTTTTTGACGGATA
This sequence comes from Thermoanaerobacterales bacterium, assembly GCA_012839145.1. Lineage (GTDB taxonomy): Bacteria > Bacillota > Thermosediminibacteria > Thermosediminibacterales > Tepidanaerobacteraceae > DUNY01. The sequence continues at coordinate 2,439 of DUNY01000150.1, read as the reverse complement.
TGTAAAAAATTACAGAAGATTAAATATAGGACACTATAATAACCGATCGATGCTTACAAGAAGGGAAATAGAGTACTTTGCTAAGCTAGGAGAATATTTAGGGTATGATTCTTTTGTTGAAGATTATAAGCCAAATCTAAAATTGGGTAGATCACGTCCAATGGATTTATCATGGTGGAAATATGATGCAAGAAAAAATGAAGATGAATATATTAAACTTGTTCTACATTTAGAAAGAGAGAATTTGTGGACAAAAGATGAAGAAACTATTGAAAAGTTATTTTCAAAAACAGAAGAAGCGTATGTTCCCGACTATGTGATTGGCATTCAAAACGTTGGAAACAAAGAAAGGATCGGTATTTTAAACAAATTAGTTATTCAGAAGAATAAAAAACAGAATTCCGATGTCTTAATGATATATAGATATAGTGTTGACCTAGAAAATGATGAATTTATTGATAAGATATGGGCATTTTATTTTTCTGGTACCAGGATACTACAAGATAGGAAGGCAATTTGCGATGTTGATAATAGTGGATATTGGTTTATGTGCTTTGAGGAAGAGTACAAGGATAAAGAAAAATTGCGAATATAAGTAGGTCTAAGCACATACGTCACATAACATGGCATTGCCGCTTCGGGTCGCGGAAAGTAAAATCATGATGTCGGACAAGCAAGTTATTCATGCAGCGAACGCGACCACATCGATTCGCTAACCGAGTCGGCGGGTAGGGCTGATTCAAAGAAGAATGCCCGCCTTGTAGGCTCACCGACGTCGGCAATGCGAAACGTTATCGGCAATACGCGAAAAGAATGTACGCCCGCGTCCGGCGGGCTAGCTGGCATTTTTCCTCTATAAAATATACAAGAATGGAGGGAGAAATTATGGAAATTCATATGACACCCCAACCAGAGACTGAAATATTAGAAGAAGACGGTGGGTATTATGCTTTAAAAGGATTCGCCTATCAATTTGATAAAAGCATACTTACAATTTTAGAAAATCCAACTGAAAGTATTTGTATTGAACAAGAGCAAGATATTAATTATCAAGATTATTATGTACAAGTAAAATATTATGAAACAGATTACATACCTTCCCAGCGAAAACAAAAAATAAAAAGCGTTGTTGTTAAAATGTTAAATGAATTTCAAGAGGATCCAGCAAAAACCTTTTGCCTTTATGTGTTTTTTAAAAATGAAATCCCACGAAAATCGTCATTAACACCATCGGACTTAGATAATCTTCTTGGAAAAAATAAAATAGATTTTACGACAGAAATAAAAAACAATTTTACAAAAACGTTCATTATTGTATTTGCTGTAGATTTTTTAACTCAGTTTAAATTAGTTATCAATAAAGTAATGGCATTGTACAGTGTTCCGGAACCGATTGCATGTATATACCACTCTATTTTTATAAATCACATATTATCTAAAGTTGTACAAAACGCAGGAGAAAATCGCGGAAATAGATTTTGTTCAAAATACGAGTTGGATACTATTGTCCATCAAACAAAGAAAGTTATCTTCTATGCATGTTATTCCGAACATCTTGGTAAAACAAGATATCATAGAATGTTAAGAAAGACATACTTCACAAGCTTAAATATTGAGCCCTATGCTCGAATTTTTATAATCGAAGTACCATCAAATGTAAATAAAATTGAATTGAAAGAAATTATATTATTTTTAAAACGAAAATGGAGTAAGAATACAAAACGGACAACCCATGCTTATGCACCGTACATTTTCTTGAGGAATTGCGATTATTTATTATTATGTACTATAAAATCCGAGTTATTGAACGAGGGTTATGTTTTTAGGGATGGTCATGATTTTCAAGGTGCACCCTTTAATACTAGAACTCTAATTGAACAACCAAATCCAGAAAATAAAATATGTTTAAAATTCATTAATTGTGACAGTTATATGCCTATAATTCTCAGTAGTATTACGCGGACAAAAGAGATTTATGAATTTTATTCTACTGTTCCATTAGAAATGGATTTTGATTTAAAATATATTAAAATTCATGTAGATAATATTTCGGAAATCACAAGTATTGTTTAATTTATTTTGGGAGGATTGATTTAAGATGGATGAAGTAACGAAAAAAATGAACGCGGAAGTTGTAGCGGTTTTCCCTAATAAGATTAAAATTTCTGTGGATGATCTATCCGAGTTTATAATTGCCGAAGAAAAATTAAGAGTAGGTTCTTACCTTGAGGTATCGGATAATGAAAATGCTGTTATGATTGCGATTGTTGAAAACTATGCTATTGAAGTTCAGAATGATGGGAATCGAAAGTATATAATTGAAGTAGTACCATTAGGTACTTTAAGTGATGGTAAATTCAATAGAGGTGGAGATTCACTGGCTATACCTCCAAAAGAAGTTAAACCTGCAACAAAAGAACAAATAACCCAAATTTATAT
>DUNY01000072.1 GCA_012839145.1 Thermoanaerobacterales bacterium | reverse complement strand
CCTGAACGTTTCAGTTTTTCTACTACTTGAGAATTATGAATTATAGGACCTAATGTAGAGGCCTTTTGTTTCTTACCAATCAAATTTTCAACAGTTCTCATGGCTTTTTTAACACCAAAACAAAACCCCGAGTGTTCGGCAATTATTACCTCCAAATGCTTCACTTCCTACTAAATTATTATTAACATATAATTATAATTGATTCTCAGGTGTAAATGATTAGCTCTAGTTAAATTCGATAAAGACACCCATAATTCCTGCTTTTTAATAAAAATTATGATGGCATCAATTTTGAAACTTCACGGAAAAGAGCAATGCTGATGTTTTTTAATTTCTGAGAATTCATTTTTTCACCTTTTTGAAAATATGTATCGAATTTAATCGGTTCCCCAAAAATAACATCAATACTTGAAAGCCATTTATAGTTACCATTTATTGCAACAGGTACCAAGGTTACATCATTACTTTTGGCAGCTATCAATGCTATTCCGGATTCGGGTTCCTGTAGCTTGCCATCTTTGCTTCGAGTACCCTCGGGGAAAATACCCAAAACCTGTTTTTCATTTAAAACCTCAATAGCCCTTTTGATAGCTTTTCTATCAGGTGCCCCCCTTTTTACCGGGAATGCATGTAGTTTTGTCACAATAAATCTCATTATGGGATTTCTAAACAATTCTTCTTTTGCCATAAAAAAAACCGGTCTTTTTAATAGGCAACCAATAATTATAGGATCCCAATTGCTTTTATGGTTAGAATATACGATTACAGCTCCATCCATCGGGAACTTATCAATGTACTTAAGACGTATTTTGAATATCACATGAATAATTGCATTACATACATACCTTACAACACTATAAAACAAAACCTTCCCCCCTTTTTATGTAACACAATATCTCCTGAACAACTTGCATTATGTTTTTTTCTGTTGTATCTATTATAGCAGCATCCTCAGCTACTGCTAAAGGTGAAAAAGCCCGCAGCTTGTCTTGGCGGTCTCTTTGTATTATATCTTTTTCAATTTGTTCTAAAGTAACTTTTTGCCCATTTTTTATAAGCTCCTTATGTCGCCGGGCGGCCCTTTCCTTCACATTGGCGGTTAAATAAAACTTGTATTTTGCATCAGGTAAAATAGCAGTTCCAATGTCCCGACCATCCATCACAACACCTTTATTTCTTGCCATTTCTCGCTGGAGCTTAGTCATTAAAACCCTTATTTCAGGTATCTGGGCAATTGCGGAGACTTTATTTGTTACTTCAAGGTTTCTGACATCTTCGGTCACATCTTCACCGTTGACATAAATGTATTTTTCGTGTATTTTTATTTCGACTTCTTGAGCTAAGTTAATTATATCACCAACATCGTTTTTTCCGTGCTGAATTGATAGTAAAGTAATAGCCCGGTACATAGCTCCGGTATCAATATAAGTCATATTCAATTTATCAGCCACAATTTTGGCAACTGTACTCTTGCCTGCACCTGCGGGACCGTCAATGGCAATATTAAAATTCAAATAGATCCCCCCTTCTATTTATCCGTAAATAGAGTTATACCCAGCAACAAAGCCAGTGGAAAAGGCTGCTTGAAGATTATATCCACCTGTTAGTCCGTCTACATCTATTACTTCACCTGCAAAAAACAATCCCGCAATTTTTTTTGATTCCATGGTTTTAGGATTAACTTCTTTTATTGATACTCCTCCCTGCGTAACTATGGCTTCCTTTTCTCTGCATCCCGATATTGGGATGCTAAAATTCCTCATACAATCCATTACTCTTTTTCTCTCATTACGGGATATTTGATTTACAGGTTTTTCAGGATCAATTCCTGTATAATTGATAAAAATCGGAACCATTTTTTTAGGTAGTAGATCGTTTAAGGAATTTTTAAAAATTTTATTTTTATATAGGCTAAAGTCTTTAAGCAGTCTTTTATCAAGATCCTGTTCGGTCAAAGCTGGTTTTAAGTTAATGGAAACCAATGGCTTATGATTAAGATAATCTATTATGGATCTACTTAAGGTCAAAATAATAGGTCCAGAAATCCCATAGTGTGTAAACAACATTTCACCAAATTCAGAGGCTAGCTTTTTTTGTTTGACATGTACCGCTGCCTCTACATTTTTTAAAGTAAGGCCTTGAAGTTCTCTAACCCAATGTTCCACAGAGACCAAAGGCACCAGAGAAGGCTTGAGTTTTGTAATTGTATGACCAACCTGACGGGCAAAAGTATATCCATCTCCTGTTGAGCCTGTAGAAGGATATGAAAGTCCTCCGGTAGCTACAATAACACTGTCACAATAAAACTTCTCAAAGGTATCACCAAAAACAATACCTCTTATACGTTTTTTTTCCACGATTAAACTCTTTACACTGCTTTTATATTTAATATGCACTCCGGTGTCAATAACAGCTTTCTGAAGAGCTTTTACAACATCCAGGGAACTATCAGATACAGGGAATACTCTGCCACCTCGCTCAACCTTGGTTTTAACCCCTAGTTTTTCAAAAAAAGCTATTAAATCTCTATTGGAAAATGTTATAAGTGAGCTAAAAAGAAATTTTCCATTGCCCGGAAAATGGTCAATAAATTCATCTAATTCTTTTATATTTGTTAAATTGCATCGACCCTTTCCAGAAATTAGTATTTTTCTTCCCAGATTAGGATTTTTCTCAAAAAGACAGACATTTGCTCCAAGGGAAGCGGCTTGGTAAGCTGCCATAAGCCCTGCTGCACCACCGCCAATGACAGCCACATTTTTTATCATTTAATCATCCCATTATCGTTTTATATTTCGTGATAAAAGTAAAAGCTGACTTCTGAATTCTTCATTCATTTTAAACAATATTCTCTCTAAATCATTGTTTGTAACAAGCATTTGAGACGGTTCCAATATTTCTAGTTTTCGAAACTCTTCTCTCATTACAAAACGAATTATATCTTCAACTGAGTCTGCATGTAAAGTAATTTCAGCCGGAGCGTATGCCACTTTTTCGCCAAGAGATTCATCATAAATCACATAAGGTTCTGATGATATATCATAGTCTATAAAAGAAATTCCTTGAACAGGAATGTTTCTCAGCAAAGATATTTGTTCCGCCCGGGATTCCTCAGCCACCTGTTCTACTGATTTTCCGCCAAATAAAAATCTACCTGGTTTATACTCCCCTTTGAAATCAAATCTAACTTTAAATCTTATTTTGCTTTGAATTACCTCATCACCAAGTTTCACCTTGACCATGGATTGGCCCTCCAATATCATATTATCTTTCTCAGCTCTTCCATTGAAGCTAAAACCGTTGCTCTTTCCTTGATTTCATTATACATTTTTGTAGCCATACCTTTGGTATAGTCTCTCTGAACTATGTCCTTTTCTTCTAGGATAAATGTTCTTTTTTGGGAAACCAGTTCTCTCAAACATGCAAGATTTTTTAAATTGCCGAAGCCAAAGGGAATATTGGCTAAAATTATTGCATCAGATTCATTAATATGAGTTATGTTTTCCGATATTTTTTCATCGGTTATAGGTGAAAAGGGGGTTTCTTCAACAATGGTAAAACCTAAAAGTCGAGCAACTTTCCAATCGGTATCACCTTTGTTTAAAACGCCCGTTGAGACAATATAGCCTCTTTGACTCAGGTAATGCAACAATTTTTCCCCTTCCCCACCGCCACATATCACATGAACGTGTTGAAAGGGTTTTGGTAGATTATTTTCGTCCGCTGGGTTTAAAAAAATAATAACTGGTTGTTGTCTGCCTTTCGGAAAGTCAATATGG
>DUNY01000100.1 GCA_012839145.1 Thermoanaerobacterales bacterium | reverse complement strand
TTGGACAATTAGGGCCAAAAGGTATAATCTTGTCAGTTTTATCAATACTACCCCAAAATCTAATTATATTACCTTGCATAGTTTCAATAGGTGTAACCAGCTTAACTTTTGCTTTGGCAGTTATAAAAAACAGAACAATAAATTATCAGGAAAGATATTCACAAATGGTTACCGGATATATACTGTTAAATCTTTTTTTTAGCTTTTTATTGATTGTATCCGCTTTAATTGAAGGATACATTTCTCCGATATTTATTAAATTGTTCACTAACTACTTAGGCATGTAGAAAAAATTATTTTGACTCAAAGGCTTCTATCGAGGCATTTGTTTTTTATCCTTAGAAGGACTTGTAAACATAATATTGAATATAAAAGTAGAAGTAGTTTTAGGAGGCATACCTATGAAAGACCTTTTGAATAATTTTCTTGAATATTTGGCCGTGGAAAGAGGACTTGCAACAAATACAATTGATGCTTATAAGCGTGATTTAAAAAGTTACATAGTTTACTTGAGAACTAAAAATATTACAAATGTAGAGCACACCAACAGAACAACTATTGTATCGTATTTACTGACGATGCAAAAAAATGGAAAGGCAAGCAGCAGCATATCTCGAGCCTGTGCCGCAATTAAATCATTTTATCAATTTTTATTTAGAGAACGTATAATTAATGATGACCCAACAACAAATTTAGATGCTCCTAAACTGGAGCATCGATTGCCCAAGGTACTGACTGTAGAAGAGGTTGAAAGACTATTGTGTCAACCTGATATGACAAATCCATTAGGAATGAGAGATAGGAGCATGCTTGAATTACTTTATGCCACAGGCATGAGAGTTTCTGAACTGATTTCCATAGCTGTGGAAGACGTAAATTTAGAAATGGGATTTTTGCGTTGTACAGGCAAGGGTTCAAAAGAAAGGATTGTTCCTGTTGGAACTATTGCGGTAAAGTATTTAGAACAATATATCACAGGTGCTAGAAAAAAGATATTAAACGGCAAGGAATCCGATACTCTGTTTCTTAATCGCCAGGGTAATAATTTAACTCGTCAAGGTTTTTGGAAAATAATCAAAAAGTACTCGCAACAAGCCGGAATTAATAAAAAAATTACACCACACACTCTAAGGCATTCTTTTGCCACACATCTACTGGAAAATGGCGCTGATTTAAGATCCGTACAGGAAATGTTAGGTCATGCCGATATTTCTACTACGCAAATATATACACATATTACTCGAAATAAAATAAAAGAAGTGTATGATAAAACTCATCCACGGGCTTAAGAGTGTATAACATTCCTCCCGTTTGGAAAACTAATAAAAGAAGGGAGGAAGATACAAAATGAGTTATTATAAAAAAAAGGCAGCATGTATTTTGCTTATTTCTCTTCTTGTATGTCTTATCATAAAACCGGTTACCGCCCAGTCTCAACTTGAAATAAAAGCCCCTTCGGCAGTTTTGATGGATGCAGGTACGGGGACGGTTCTTTTTGAAAAAAACCCCCATGAAAAAATGGAGCCGGCTAGTATTACTAAAATAATGACAATGATTATTGCTTTCGAAGCTATTGAATCAGGAAAGGTTAAGCTATCTGATACTGTTAGAGTCAGTGAAAGGGCTTGGAAAACCGGAGGTAGTCAAGTGTTTCTGGGGCCCGGTGAAGAACAGACACTTGAAACACTTTTGAAATGTATAGTCATTGCTTCGGCCAATGATGCTTCAATGGCTGTAGCAGAGCATATCGGAGGTAGTGTTGAAGGATTTGTTAAGCTAATGAATGAAAAAGCAAAACAATTGGGGATGGAGAATACAAATTTTACAAACCCTCACGGTCTGTCATCACCTGAACATTACACTACTGCATATGATATTGCATTAATGTCAGAAGAATTAGTAAAATGCCCCATGTTTTTTAAATGGTCAACTGTATGGATGGACTATCTTGAACATACTGATAAAAAGCGTGAAGCTACAATGCTGGCCAATACTAATAAATTATTAGGAAAATATGAAGGCATGGATGGCCTTAAAACCGGTTTTCATAGCAAAGCAGGGCATTGTTTTGCAGGTACTGCAAAAAGGGGAGATTTTCGTTTAATATCCATAGTTTTAAATGCGGAAAACAGCAATAAGAGATTTGAAGAATCGATAAAGTTGCTGGATTACGGCTTCGGACATTATGATTCGATTAAAGTAGTTGAAAAAGGTATGGTGCTAAAAACCGTTCAGGTAGAAAAAGGGCATATTAAAGATGTAAATGTAATTGTACCTAATGATGTAAATTTGTTAGTCGAAAAGGGAAAGGAAGAAGATATAAGCACTAAGTTCGATGTTCCCGATAAACTGTTTGCGCCTTTAAGAAAGGATCAGGTAGTAGGAACCCTCGAAATTGAACAAAACGGTAAAGCCGTAAAAACAGTAAACCTAGTCGCATCTGAAGATATAGTAAAGGCAAATTTTATTGAAATGCTTAAAAGAGTATTTAGCAAATGGTTTCAATTTTAATAAAGTTTTTTGCTGACTTAGATTTTGTGTAGAGGCTCCTCCTGTGAAGCTTATGGATCTCTACCATAAGCTAGTCTGTAACTTTTAGCTTGGACTTCAACACTACCCTGTTAAGCTTACCTTAAACTGAGAATAACAATGATCTATCTTTTAAAACCAGACAAACTCAGTCATCTGGGTCATCTTCAATGAAAAGAGTTTCTTCATAACTACAAAGACTTCCTTGTAAATTGAAGGAAGTCTTTGTAGTTGTTGAGAAAAACATGTAAATCATGGAATATTATAGAAGGAAATTCCTTATTTTCATCGAATAATTGTAATAGACAAGGGGGTGCAACATGGATGGAGTTATAAAGGTAAAAGATGAAATACTAAAGATTAATTTAAAAGGCGAAGTAGATCATCATTTGGCACTACAAATCAAAGATGAGATAGATCATTATATAGAAAAACACAGAATTAAAAGAGTTTTATTTAATTTTAAAGATGTTTCTTTCATGGACAGCTCAGGTGTTGGTATGATAATTGGACGTTATAAAAAACTTCAAAAAACAGGGGGGAAAATAGGTGTAGTTTATTTAACACCAAAAATAAAGAGGATTTTTGACATATCAGGCCTTTTCAATATTATAAATTATTTTAGTAATGAGAAAGAGGCTCTAGATAAATTATAAGGGGTGATTTTGTGACAGCTTTAAATGAAATGCAACTGGAGTTCTTAAGTAAATCTCAGAATGAAGCATTTGCACGAGTTGTTGTGGCAGCTTTTGCATCACAATTGGATCCTACACTGGACGAACTTGCCGATATAAAAACAGCAGTATCTGAAGCAGTAACCAATTGTATCATTCATGGTTACGAGGATACAATTGGTACAATAAGAATTAATTCAAAACTCTATAAAAATAAATTTATCATATCAATTCAAGACTGGGGAAAAGGTATACAAGATATCGAGGAAGCAAGACAACCTCTATGGACTTCCAAACCCGAATTGGATAGATCCGGGATGGGGTTTACAATAATGGAAGATTTTATGGATGAGCTAAAAGTTGAATCTACTCCGGGTGAGGGAACACATATTACTATGGTTAAAAATATAAACAACCTAACAACGAGGAAAGCTACATGAACTCCAAAGTTTTTATGGAACTTTTAAAAAAAGCCAAAAGGGGGGACAAAGAAGCCAAAGATAAACTTGTGTCCCTTAACCTGGGTTTAGTATGGAGTATAGTTAAGCGATTCAATAATAGAGGCCACGAACTGGAAGATTTATTTCAAATCGGAAGTATTGGTTTGTTGAAGGCAATAGAAAAGTTCGATTTTTCATATGATGTAAAATTTTCTACATATGCCGTTCCCATGATAATGGGTGAAATCAGAAGATACATACGGGATGACAGACCTATTAAAGTAGCCCGTTCTTTAAAAGAATTATCTTTCAAAATCCAAAAAACACAGGAAAAGCTCACAAATACTTTGAATAGAGAACCTACAGTCAACGAACTTTCCGATGAAATAGGAGTTTCTGTTGAAGAACTTGTAGTGGCAATGGATGCTTCTCAGTCTTTAGTTTCTTTAAATGATGTGGCTTATCAATACGATGGTTCTCCAATTTATCTCATTGATCAAATTAACGAGAATCAAAATCGTCAGAATCTATTGTTTGACAGAATAGCTTTAAAGGAAGCATTGTCAAAGCTCGATAAAAACGAACGACAGATTATCATTCTTAGATATTTTAAAGACATGACTCAGATGGATGTCGCAAAAACATTAAACATGACTCAAGTACAAGTATCACGGCTGGAAAGGAAGATATTAGCAAAGGTAAAGAAATTACTGTCTTAAGCCTAAAGATTAGGCTTTTTTTATTTGTATAAAATTATGTCCAAAAATACATAATAAGATTAGGAGGTATTCCTAATGACATACACAAGTAAGAAACTCTTTATCATAATATCATTATTATTGTTCTTAACAGTAGGATTATTAGTATATAAAAATCATTACAATAATAGAATACCTAAAAGTGCTAAGCTGGTGCTTTTGTTAAAAGAATAACTGTTCAATTATGGGGTAAAATATAATTGAAATATTAAAGCAGGGGAGGGCACTAGATGACAGTTAAGGTCTTAGAACTGGTAGGTGAATCTCAAAACAGCTGGCAGGAAGCAGTTGAAAATGCTATAAAAGATGCCAATAAGACAATAAGAAATATTACTGGAGTAGAAGTTCTAAACAACACCGCCAATGTGCAAAATGGAAAAATAGCAGAATATAAAGCGAATGTACAAATAGCATTTAAAGTAGATGGAACAACTGAAAGCTAAGAAAACGGGCACAAAAAGTGCTCGTTTTTAAACTGGTTGTTTACTATAACATAATAAAGGTGATTAGCGTGCCTATTCTCACAAAGGAGCAACAAGATTATCAAAATTTCGTAAAGCAAAAAAGACCAAAGCCCCCTCTGCTTAAAAATGTTATTGTTGCTTTTTTTGTTGGAGGAACAATATGTGTTATCGGCCAGATAGTACTTAACTTCTTCATATCTCAAGGCATGACCCCAAATCAAGCAGGTGCACCTACGTCTATTGTAATGATTTTTCTTGGAGCTTTTTTAACCGGAATAGGTATTTATGACAGAATCGGAAAATATGCAGGAGCCGGTTCGGTAGTTCCAATAACAGGTTTTGCAAATTCAATTGTTTCCCCTGCTATGGAATTCAAAAGAGAAGGTTATGTATTTGGTGTAGCTGCCAAAATGTTCGTGATAGCAGGTCCGGTGCTAGTATATGGCACAACTTCTGCTGTAATTATAGGTTTAATTTATTATTTATTGAATTTTTAGGAGGAACGATTTTTGTCTATAAAGAAGCTTGGAAGTCAAACTATCAAATTTGACAATCCTCCTTCTATAATAGGAACCGCATCTATTGTCGGTCCAATGGAAGGTAAAGGCAGATTCAAAGATTATTACGATTTAATATTAAATGATAATATTTATAATGAAAGTAGTTGGGAAAAAGCAGAAAAAAAATTATTAAAAGAAGCCGTGGAAATGGCTATTAAAAGCAGCAATACTGCTACAGGTGAAGTAGAATATCTTATTGCCGGTGATTTGTTAAATCAAATTATATCTGCAGGTTTTGCCGCACGTGAATTATGTTTTCCGTTTTTTGGTATATACGGTGCTTGCTCTACGATAGTTGAAGGGGCTACAATTGCATCAATTATAATTGATGGTGGCTTTGCTGATAATGTAATAGCAGCAGTCTCTAGTCATTTTTGTACTGCTGAACGACAATTTCGATTTCCTTTGGAATTGGGGAATCAAAGATCACCTACATCTCAATGGACAGTAACGGGTGCAGGGGCACTGGTTTTATCTACGAAAACTCAAAACCCTCGAGTTACTCTTGCTACCACTGGAAAAGTAATTGATATGGGGGAATCAAATCCCAATGATATGGGAACAGCTATGGCACCAGCGGCTGTAGACACCATTATGAAGCATTTTCAAGATACGCAAAGAACCCCTGAT
>DUNY01000048.1 GCA_012839145.1 Thermoanaerobacterales bacterium | reverse complement strand
TCCCGGAATTGTAGAAAATTCATGCTGAACCCCTTCTATTTTAATTGAAGTGACTGCAGCTCCCGGCAGTGAAGATAAAAGGACACGGCGCATGGAGTTGCCAAGGGTTGTACCGTAACCTCTTTCAAGAGGTTCTACGACAATTCTTCCATAGGTATTGTCCTCACTCTTCTCTATCAACTCGATCCTCGGCTTTTCAATTTCCATCATCTAATACATTACCCTCCTTAAATTGATAATTTTGGATGAGGGTTATTCAATTATTTGGAGTAAAGCTCGACTATCAGATGTTCCTCAATTGGAATATCGATGTCTTCCCGTTTTGGCAGATAATTGATTTCGCCGGTGAGAGTCTCATAATTCACCGACAGCCATTCGGGTACTACCTTAGACTCTCCTTGTTCAGATACTTCCTTGAAAAAGCCAAGACTTCGGCTATTTTCTCTAATTGCTACCACATCTTTTTCTTTAACTTGATATGACGGTATGGTAACCCTCTTGTTATTGACCTGGACATGACCGTACCTGACTAACTGCCGAGCCTGAGGCCTTGATGAAGCAAAGCCCATCCGATATACTACGTTGTCCAAACGTGTTTCCAGCAACCTAAGCAAATTTTCACCGGTTACTCCTTTTTGTCTTACAGCATTCTTATAATAATTTCTAAACTGCCGTTCTAAAACCCCGTATATCCTTCTTGCCTTTTGTTTTTCTCTCAGCTGTAATCCATATTCTGAAGGCTTGCGGCGCATCTGACCGTGCTGACCGGGGGCATAGCCTCGTCTGTCGATAGCACATTTAGGAGTATAGCAACGATCGCCTTTCAGATACAGCTTCATGCCTTCCCTACGACACAGCCGACAAACCGCATCTTTATATCTCGCCATATTGTTTACACACCTCCTGTATATTAGACCCTTCTTCTCTTTGGCGGTCTACAGCCGTTATGAGGAATGGGTGTTACGTCTTTTATCATGTTCACTTCAAGGCCTGCTGCCTGCAGTGAACGAATAGCCGCCTCTCTGCCTCCGCCTGGACCTTTTACGAATACTTCTACAGACCTCATACCATATTCCATAGCCTGTTTTGCTGCTGCTTCCGCAGCCATTTGAGCTGCAAAGGGTGTGCCCTTTCGGGAACCTTTAAAGCCCACGGACCCGGAACTGGCCCAAGTTACAGGCCTGCCGGCCTCATCGGCAATGGTAACTATGGTGTTGTTAAAAGTCGAATGTATATGAGCAGATCCTTTTTCAATGCGTCTTTTTTCTCTACGCCTTCTCACGGGTTTTGCCATAGTTTTTCACCTCCGGATGTTTTTACTTGCGTTTTGCGCCTACAGTCTTGGTAGGTCCTTTTCTTGTTCTGGCATTGGTCCTGGTCCTTTGCCCCCTAACCGGTAGTCCCCGGCGGTGGCGAAGTCCTCTATAGCTGCCGATTTCCGTAAGCCTTTTAATATTTAGAGCTACTTCTCTTCTAAGATCACCTTCGACCTTATGGTTTTTATCAATAAGCTCTCTGAGCTTTGTGATTTCCCGCTCGGTCAAATCTTTAACCCGAGTATCCGGATTCACGTTAGCTTCTTTGAGAATCTGCCTAGATTTGGCAGCTCCAACACCGTATATATATGTCAGTGCTACTTCTACACGTTTTTCCCTGGGCAAATCAACACCGGCGATTCTTGCCACTTGCTACACCTCCTTTTATTTAGCCCTGTTTTTGTTTGTGTTTTGGATTTTCACATATAACCATTACTCTACCCTTGCGCTTGATTATCTTGCATTTTTCGCAGATTTTCTTTACCGAGGGTCTTACCTTCATAAGATTTCCTCCTTTTGCGGTTTTCTACTTAAAACGGTATTTGATTCGGCCTCGGGTAAGATCATAAGGGGATAACTCCACTGTAACACGATCTCCCGGCAAAATCCTTATATAGTTCATGCGGATTTTTCCGGAAACATGAGCTAAAATAACATGACCGTTTTTTAATTCTACCCGAAACATTGCGTTTGGAAGTGGTTCTAAAACGGTACCTTCAACTTCAATAACGTCTTCCTTAGACAAGGTCGCACACGCCTCCTCATATCCGGTTAGATGTTTCGCCGTCAAGGCTTTCATCTACCAGTTCTTTCAGGGCTTTTTTAATCTCTTCATTGTAAATTTTACGTTTCCTTTTAAGTTTATCAGCTATAAAGTCTATTTTTTTATTTAGCAAGTATAAATGTTTGATTTTTTTCTTTTTGGGGTTTTCTACCCTGCGCAAATCCCCATCTACAACATAAACATAGTTTTCATTAATTATATCTATCACTACCATAAACCGCCCCTTGTCACGACCGGCGACGGATTTCGCCAGTTGTCCTAACATAAGTTGCGGCATATAAACACCTACCTAAATCATAGTCAATATTTCCGGCTCACCATCAGTTATAGCTATTGTATTTTCATAGTGGGCCGAAAGACTGCCGTCTTTTGTCACTACCGTCCAGTTATTTTCCAATGTAAATACCTCATAACCGCCCATATTGACCATAGGCTCAATAGCCAAAGTCATCCCAGGTCTTAGTCTTGGGCCTTTCCCAGGCGGACCGAAGTTTGGTATCTGTGGATCTTCATGCATGTTTTGCCCTATACCGTGACCTACATAGTCCCTAACCACCGAAAAATTATGACTCTCTACATAGTTTTGCACTGCATGGGATATATCAGAAAGTCTAAACCCCTGCTTTGCATAAGAGATGC
>DUNY01000430.1 GCA_012839145.1 Thermoanaerobacterales bacterium | reverse complement strand
ACAAATTAAACATAATTCTTGCTTTTTCTAAAATCATATTTTTTGTAACTGCGTTCTTCCATATCGACACTAACAATATCCGGCCCTATTTTCCTGATAGCATCCCAGGATACTTCAGTATAGCTCCGTTCCCCTAAAACAAAAAAATGAGCTCTCTTTTTAGGTATCAATAAATAAATTATTTTACCTGACACTTCATCAAAGACCAAATCGGAGTTACCGATTACTCCGAGTCTCGCTCCATTGTAAAGGTTGATTATTTCTTTTCCGCCCAATTCACTTAATTTCATGTTTCTACCTCCCGTATATTTTATGACCCGGAAGGTTAGAAAATGCAATAATGTTATACGCCCGTATGGCCAAATCCGCCTTCTCCTCTTTCCGTTTCAAGCAATTTACGTTTTTGGAAGATCTCGGCCTGCACGACTTTGGATATAACGAGCTGAGCTATTCTGTCACCTCTTTTTATTGCAAATTTTTGTTTGCTGTGGTTTATCAATACAACTTTAATTTCCCCTCTATAGTCAGAATCAATAGTTCCCGGACTATTGAGTAAAGTAATACCATGTTTTGCAGCTAAACCGCTTCTAGGTCTAACTTGAGCTTCAAAACCCAATGGAAGTTGAATTTTTATTCCACAAGGTATAACTTTAAAATCTCCCGGCTCAAGATATGTGATTTCTGAGACATTAGCTGCCAAATCCATCCCGGCAGAACCACAAGTCATATATTGAGGCAAAGGAAGATCTTCAGCTCCCTCTGTTTTACATATTGCTATCTTTATCTTATTATCCAATTGATGTTTCTCTCCTTTGCTTGGCATTAGAGCTCGTATCAACTTTACTTACGGTAAATGCAGTATCAGTTTCTGAAAATACCTGACCCGCTCTGCGATATATCCTAGAAAGACTGTGGGATAAGTTTATTCGCCTAGCATTAACTTCTACTATATCACCGACAAAGACATTATCTTTTATATCCGTAACATCCACTACACAATTTTGCATGCTTATTTTTCCTAATATATTACACTGTATACCATTTATCTTGACCTTCCGAGTTGCACTGACTATGCCAAACCCTGCCAGTAATTGTTTAAAAAAGTTTTTGAGACTGTCCCATATTCCATTGGGCTGAAATATTAACAGTTCAAGGCCGTCATAATAACCAAAAGGCACAATGGCTATAGTTGTAGGCCTCTTAGTCTTAAATCTGCTGCCATAGCCCACATAATGGCCTTTGGGCAACTTTTTTAAAAGTATTATCTTGGAATATATTTTTGCAGGATTATTGATTTTCAAGTTTTTTGATGGACATAAGCCGTATACTAAATTACCTATCCTTACCATATCCAGGTGCATGTCTGGGTAATTTAATGTCGCAGCACTGTTGCATACATGTTTTAAAGGTATTTTATAACCCTGACTCTCCAATTGTTCTATAATTGATAAAAATACATTAAACTGCTTACGAGTAATGTTTTTATTCATAGCCGAAGAAAAGTGCGTATACATACCTTCAATATAAATATTTTCAAAGTTGGTTATGATTAATCGAACCATTTCAACAGCATGTTCAGGCAGCACACCAAATCTCCCGAAACCCGTATCAACTTTCACATGGACAACGGCTTTTTTATTCATTTTCATGGCTGCATCGTTAAGAGCTTGTACAGCATCAAAAGAACAAACAGTAGCTGTTAGATCGTAGTTTAACATATCTTCCGCTTGTTCAGGTAAAACCGTGTTAAAAACAAGCACAGGTTCCTTGATACCTCTTTGTCGCAAAAAAATACCTTCTTCTAAAGAAGATACACCTAAGAAATCGGCTCCACTTTCAACTGCACAAGCTGCTACAGGATATATTCCATGTCCGTAAGCATTGGCCTTAACTACCACCAACAACCGAGTATTTCCGATATATTCTTTTATGGTTTTAATATTATTGGATATTGCATCTAGATCTATATCGACCCAAGAAGCCGCATTTATCATGATTATTACCCTTCTATTATTTATCAAATAAAGTATACATGAAATATAGCTTTATTTCAACTTTTATTATATTTCTTTCTCTAGGGTCTTGAAGTCTATGTCGTTTAAGGGTAAACTAATATTGAACATGCAGATCACTCCTGTATTTTTTGTGTACTAACAATTATTATACAGGATGTGCCAGTTCTAGGCTACCCTGCAAAGCGGGGTGGCCTTTTTTATGCCTACTTTGCATACTATAATTTTACTCTAACTATTCTCCCAATAGTAATTCACTGACTGTGGTGATCTTAAATCCCTGACGATGTAAATTTTCAATAATTGTAGGCATCGCCCGAACTGTATCTTCTGTAGGGTGCATAAGAATGATTTTTCCATTCCCTGCATTTTCTAAGATTTTATTAACTATATACTCCACACCAGGTTTTTTCCAATCTATTGTATCAATGGTCCACATTATCAAACGATAATTCATTGAATTGACAGCTTTTACTGTTAACTCCGAGAATTCCCCGTAAGGAGGTGCAAAAAGTGTGGGTTTTTCACCTGTTATTTCTTGTATAACCATCTCCGTTTTTTTTATTTCATTAAAATTGTCTTCATAAGAGAGCTGACCATGGTGAGCATGACTATATCCATGATTACCTATCTCATGCCCTTTATTATAAATTAGTTTTAATAAATCAGGAAATTTTTCTGCCCATCGACCCTCTATGAAAAAAGTCGCTTTTACATTTTTTTCACTGAAGACCTTTAACAGCGGCGGTATGTATTCATTACCCCATGCAACATTACAGGTGAACGCTATTATTTTTTTATCTTTTCTTCCTTCGTATATAGGTTTATACTTTCCGAAAGTCTGAATGTCAAAAGACGGTGTTTTGAATAAAACCCAACTTACTATAAGAACAAAATACACTGCTAGACTCAGTGTTTTTTTTGATAATTTTATGGTGTAAAAGGTCATAAAGCATCCCTTCCTTTCATTGCTTCTATCTAAATATTATTAAGAAAAAGATACTTTATGACATAAAAAAACATAAACCGATATTATTCGGTTTATGTTTCAACCTGTTTTTTCTTCTGTGTTTCCCCTAGAGCATCTTTATGTGATAAATTTATCCTTCCTTGTTTATCAATATCAGTTACTTTCACCAGAACCTCATCACCGACTTTAACTACATCTTCTACTTTTCTGACCCTTTCTTTGGACAGTTTAGATATGTGAATCAATCCTTCTTTGCCCGGCAGGATCTCTGCAAAAGCTCCGAAATTGGTTATTCTCATTATTTTGCCCATATATATCCTGCCTACTTCAACATCTTGAGTGAGTCTATCAATTATTTCCATGGCCTTTTTTCCTAATGCCTCTTCCGGTGCTGCTATATAAACCCTGCCATCATCTTCAATGTCTATTTTTGTGTTAGTCTCTGCAATTATCTTATTAATGGTTTTTCCGCCTGGGCCTATTATATCTCGTATTTTATCTGGGTCTATGGTAATTGTAAAGATTCTTGGAGCATAAGGAGAAAGTTCTTCCCTTGGCTTGGGAATTGCAGACAACATCTTGTTTAAGATAAACAAGCGGCCTTCCTTTGCCTGTTGTAAGGCACTTTTCAGTATTTCCTCTCCAATTCCTTTTATTTTAATATCCATTTGAATTGCTGTAATACCTTTTTCTGTTCCTGCAACTTTAAAATCCATATCACCTAAAAAGTCTTCCATACCCTGTATATCTGTTAAAATGGTAACCTTATCATCCTGTTTTATTAATCCCATTGCCACACCGGAAACAGGTGCTTTTATGGGTACACCGGCGTCCATCAGTGCAAGAGTGGAACCGCATACACTTGCCATGGAGCTGGAACCGTTGGAACTAACCACTTCTGAAACTAACCTTATGGTATATGGAAAATCTTCTTCACATGGTATCATAGGTTCAAGAGCTCTTTCAGCCAAGGCACCATGTCCTATTTCTCGTCGCCCTGGACCCCTTAGCACCTTCGTTTCACCTGTGCTATACGGTGGGAAATTATAATGATGCATATATCTTTTTGACTCTTCAATACCTAGACCGTCTAAAATCTGAACATCACCAAGAGCACCTAGGGTCGCTACGGTAAGAACCTGAGTCTGACCTCTGGTAAATAAACCTGAACCATGGGTCCTCGGCAAGATTCCGACTTCACAGGAAACTGGTCTTATTTCATTATGTGTTCTCCCGTCCGGTCGTATACCTTCGTATGCAATCATCTTCCGTACTTCTTCTTTTAGAATATCGTATAGTACATCGGCCATTTCCTTTTCCCTTTCGGGATAAAAATCCTGAAAATGCAGCAATGTCTCTTCATTAACAATATCTATACAAGCCTCTCTCTCTTGTTTATCATAAATTTTAATGGCTTTTAAAATCTTGTCAGTGGCATATTCTCGGACCGCTGTTTCTAACTCTTTATCTATTTCTTCTGTAGCTGCTTCCATTTTGGCCTTACCGATTTGTTTTACTATCTCTTCCTGAAATTCTACGATTTTTTTAATTTCTTCATGACCGTAAAGAATAGCTTTTAACATTTTCTCTTCACTTACTTCATCTGCACCGGCTTCCACCATTAGCACCGCTTCTTTGGTCCCTGCCACCACTAATCTTAAACTGCTCCTTTCCGCTTCTGCCACTGTCGGGTTTATTACATATTTTCCGTCGATCAAGCCTACAGTCACTGCCCCTACGGGCCCTTCAAAAGGTATATCGGAAATACATAGTGCACATGAGGCTCCATTTATGGCAACAATATCTGGAGTATTATCTTGATCTACAGACAATACTGTTGCTATCACCTGTACATCATTTCTAAATCCCTTGGGAAACAACGGTCTTAACGGCCTGTCTATAACTCGGGCCGAAAGAATCGCTTTTTCACTTGGTTTCCCTTCTCTTTTAATAAATCCTCCAGGTATTTTGCCTACTGCATATAATCTTTCTTCATAATCAATGGTTAGCGGTAAAAAATCCACACCTTCCCGAGGTTTTTTGGAAGCCGTGGCCGTCACCAGCAACACAGTATCTTCATACTTGATTATGACTGAACCGTTGGCCTGCTGAGCTACTTTTCCCGTTTCTACAATTAGTTTGCGACCGGCTACTTCTGTTTTGAATTGTAACAAGAAACAATCCTCCTTTTTTGAGTTTTTAGGCAATGGTTATTGTTCTACACTAAGGTTGGTATTTCCTCCTTTTAAAAGTCAGTTAAATATCACTCAAATCATAGAAATAAAATTTAAGCGGGGAAACCCCGCTTTATTTCCTTAGCTCTAATTTTTCAATAAGATTTTTATAACGTTCCAGATCTTTTTCTTTTAAATAGTTCAACAAGGCACGTCTTTTACCAACCATTTTAAGTAAGCCTCTGCGTGAATGATGATCTTTTTTATGCTGTTTTAAATGCTCCGTTAATTGGTTTATCCTTTGTGTCAGCATCGCAACTTGAACCTCTGGAGAACCTGTATCATTATCATGGATTCTAAATTCACTTATAATTGATTGTTTGGTTTCTTTTATCAATGCCATAATACTCACCTCCCTATTTTATATAATCCCCGGTTGCCCAGTAAATCGTCGGAGCTTCAATTAACCGAGCAATGGTTCATATTTATGACTAATTTTATCATATCAAGATACAAAAGTAAATTTAAATTGCTTTTAATATTTTCTTTGCACTTATAATATCCTTTTGAACTTGTGTTATAAGGTCCTCTGCCTTGTCAAATTTTATTTCCGACCGTAAGTTTTCTATAAACATAACTTCAAGCTTTTTGCCGTATAATTCACCGTTAAAATCAAATATATGTATTTCCAGCCTCATATCACTTCCATTAAAAGTCGGTTTTATACCTAGATTTGCCACGCCCTTATATACATTGCCTTTCAAGGACACAAGTACTGCGTAAACTCCCATTGCAGGTAATGCCAGTTCTTGATCAAGAGAGATGTTAGCAGTTGGAAAACCTAATCTTTTGCCTATACCGTCTCCATGCCGCACAATACCTTCAATGTTAAATGGACGCCCAAGATATTCAGCTGCGCTCTTTACATCTCCTTTTTCTATAAGGTTTCGAATAAACGTACTGCTTACTGTGTGATCTTTATAGGTTACAGGGGGAATAATGACTGTATCAACACCTTCATGCTGGCATAGTTCTTTTAGTCTTTGAGCGTTTCCCTCGCCATTATATCCGAATTTATAATTATAACCGATGACTACGACTTTTGCCCTGCATTTATTTATTAGTATGTCATATATAAAATTTTTATACTTGATCTCTGAGAATTCCCGGGTGAAAGGAGCCAAAATGAAATGATCAATTCCATATGAGCTCATTATTTTCTTTTTTTGTTTTAATGTCATAATAAGCTTTGTACTGTTATTTGGAGACAATACTTTAGATGGGTGGGGCTCAAAGGTAAATATTAAAGAATCGAAGTTTCTGTTTTGAGAATGTTGTAATAATTCTTTAATTAATTTTTGATGACCACGATGAATGCCGTCAAAGTTTCCGATACCACAAACCGTATAATTAGCTAACTGTAAAGATGACAATTTACGATATATTTTCATACTTCCCTCAATCCTAGTTCAAAGATTTAAATATTTTTATGGCAGTTTTCTCTTTGATATTTTTTACAATTGCTATTCCTAAAAATTCTTCAAAGTTGTAAACTCGTACATATTTATCTACATGGTCTTTTAAATGTTCGAAGTCCCCGAATAACATCTTGCCTTTTATGAAAAAACTCCTGTCCTCTCGGTGTAATCTAACCATTGGCATATGCTTAAAGCACTTATCAATCGGGATCATTACCTTTTCAGGTATGCCGCCTATATAATTTTGCTGAATTTCTTCTAGGGTAGCTGATTTTTCTATTATGAACTGGCCTGAACGTACCCTGACTAAACATGAAAGGCACGCACCACAGCCTAGTTCTTTGCCGATATCTTCACAAAGAGTTCTTATGTAAGTACCCTTTGAGCAGGTGATTCTGACAATAGCGGTTTTTTCGTCATAATCAAGTAAGTCAATGGAATATATTTTAACTTTTCTAGGTTTACGCTCAATGACTACCCCTTGACGAGCATATTCATACAGTTTTCTTCCCTTATAACGTACTGCCGAATACATAGGCGGTACTTGCCACACATCCCCAGTAAATTGTTCAATGGTTTTTTTAAATTTAAATCTATCAATCTTTACAGGATTTATATTTGTAATATTTCCCTCAAAATCGCCAGTATCCGTAGTTATACCCAATCTTATTTCTGCTATATATTCTTTGTCGTCATCAACAAAAAACTCTATAGCCTTTGTAGCTTTCCCTATAAAAATTGGCAACACTCCAGCAGCAGCCGGGTCCAAAGTACCGCTGTGACCGATTTTTTTTATCTTCAGCAACCTTCTTAAGAAGGTTACTACATCATGAGAAGTCATTCCAGGAGGTTTTAAAATATTAATTACACCTTTCACGATACTCCTCCGCCATATGCATCTTAACAGTATTTAAAACAATTTCACGGGCTTTTTCCAAAGGATATTTTATATTACAACCCGCAGCCCTTAAATGACCTCCTCCATTAAATACCTCTGCTATTTTGCGCACATCAACCCATTCGTTTGATCTAAATCCTACTTTTATTAGAGATTTTTCACTTTCTTTAAATATAACAGCTACTTCTACACCATCTATTTCTCTGGCATAATTGATTATTCCGTCAGTGTCTTCATCCATAGCTCCAGTAACTTCCATCATGTCTTTTGTAATGTTAAGACTCGCTAATTTGCCGTCAGCCGTTATTTCAAGAGTGTCCAAAACCAATTTCAATAAACTGAGAGAGC
Source organism: Thermoanaerobacterales bacterium (assembly GCA_012839145.1). Classification (GTDB taxonomy): domain Bacteria; phylum Bacillota; class Thermosediminibacteria; order Thermosediminibacterales; family Tepidanaerobacteraceae; genus DUNY01. Next base: position 3,755 of record DUNY01000430.1, on the reverse strand, counting down.
TAAGGCTTCTTTTTTCAAAAACTTGGCGACTTACATAATCAGGTTTTACTCCCTTGTCCACTAATTCAGCCAAAATCTTTAATGATTTAGCAGTTGTATTAGAATATTTCATAGAACCAGTATCAGTAACAATGGATGTATAAAGGTTAAGAGCAATACCATAATCTATTTCAACCTTACCCTCTAATAATCGATATATGATTTCTCCCACGGAAGAAGCACCGCTATCAACTATGTTAATATCACCGAAACTTACATTGCTTTTATGGTGATCTATATTAACTATCAGACCGCTGTATTCATTTAATTCTTTACTGAACCCCAATCGTTCAATGTCACCACTATCTAGTACTATTATTGCATCATATTTTCTTGCAATTTCTTTTGCTATTAAGTTGCTTCCTGGTAAAAACCTATATTTTTTTGGTATGACATCATTAATCACCGGAAAAGCTTTTTTCCCTATTTTTAACAATGCAAGAGTCATTGCGAGAACAGAACCGATACTATCTCCGTCAGGAGCAATATGCGATGTAATCATAAAGCTGTCATTGTTTTCAACAATATCATAAAAAGCAGTAATATCCATTTTAATTGCCCTCTTTTTCTCCTTGATCCTGATTATTAACCTCTTCCAATAGTTTATTAATATGAATTGCATATTCAATAGATTTATCCATTTTAAAGGATATTTCGGGTATATATTTTATTCTAATCTTACTAGCTAGTTCACGTCTAATGTAACCTTTTGCGTTATTTATTACTTCAAATGTTGTGTCTTTTTTCTTTTTATCGCCGTAAAGACTGATATATATTGTGGCATGTCGGAGATCCTTTGTCACATCGACTTTTGTTACAGATATTAATCCATCAATGCGTGGATCCTTTAAATCATTGCTTATTATTTGACTGATAACTTTCTTTATTTCTTCCGCAATTCTTTCGTTTCGAGAAAAATCCATCATTATCACCCCAGCCAATCTTACCTCTCAACCGGTTTATTTATGAAAGCTTCGAAAACATCCTGCTCTTTTATATCATTGAACTTATCAAGACCAATACCACACTCATAACCGCTCATTACTTCCCTTACATCGTCTTTAAATCGCTTCAAAGAAGCTATCTTTCCTTCATAGACAACAATACCTTGACGTATTACACGGATTTGCGAGTTTCTGGTTATTTTCCCTTCGCTGACAAAACATCCGGCTACCGTCCCAATTGCGGGAACTTTGAATAGTGCTCGAACTTCTGCTCGTCCTAAGACTACTTCCTCATACTCCGGTTCCAGCATTCCTTTCAAAGCCGATTGAATATCATCAACCACATCGTAAATAATTCTGTAAGTTCTTATATCAATCTGTTCCTTCTCTGCCATTTTTTTTGCATTGGAATCAGGTCGTACGTTAAAACCTATAATTATTGCATCAGAAGCCGAGGCCAGCATTACATCGCTCTCTGTAATCGCACCTACGCCGCCATGGATTATTTTGACCTGAACCTCATCACAAGAGCACTTTTCAAGGGCTTGCTTAAGAGCCTCTATCGACCCTTGAACATCGGCTTTCACTATTAAATTCAAATCTTTGACTTCACCTTTTTGAACTCTTTCAAATAATTGATTTAATGATATTCTTTTTGGTGTTGCATATTCTGTTTCTTTCTGAATATTCATTTGGTCATCAGCAATAGCTTTCGCTTCTTTTTCAGTAGAAACAGCTGTTAATATGTCTCCTGCAGTCGGAACTTCAGACAGACCTAGTACCTCTACAGGTATTGATGGCCCCGCTTCTTTTACTCTTTTACCATGAGAGTTAAATAAGGCCCTGACCCTTCCATATGCTGTTCCGGCAACTATACCGTTGCCAATTTTTAACGTCCCCCGTTGAACCAGTACGGTCGCAATGGGTCCGCGTCCTTTATCTAACTTTGCTTCAATTATAACTCCATGGGCATTGCACGTGTAGTTTGCTTTTAGCTCTGCCATTTCAGCTACTAAAAGAACCATTTCTAAAAGCTGATCAATCCCCGTCTTTGCTTTTGCGGAAACATTAACAAATATTGTATCCCCGCCCCATTCTTCAGGAATTAAACCATACTCTGCCAACTGCTGTTTTATTCTATCCGGATTTGCTGTGGGTTTATCAATTTTGTTTATTGCGACTATCATCGGAACACCTGCTGCTTTGGCGTGGTTTACAGCTTCAACTGTCTGAGGCATAACACCGTCATCAGCTGCAACAATCAATATAGCAATATCAGTCACTTTTGCACCACGAGCCCGCATAGATGTAAAAGCCTCATGGCCAGGAGTATCTAAAAATACAACTTTTTTACCATTGACCTCCACTTCGGAAGCACCTATGTGCTGAGTTATTCCACCTGCCTCTTGTGTTGTAACATTTGTCTGTCTTATGGCATCAAGCAAGGATGTTTTCCCATGATCAACATGGCCCATTACGGTTACAACCGGGGGGCGAAATTTCATATCTTTGGGGTCATCGCACACTTCTTTGACTAATTGGTTTTGGCTATCCATTTTTTGTTCTTTGACATCAAATCCAAACTCACCCGCAAGTTTTATTGCTGATTCGAAATCAATTTCTGCATTAATGTTTACCATTAAACCATAATCCATAAGCTTTTTTATTATCTTAACCGGCTCAACTCCCATATAGTTACCTAAATCCTTGACACTTGTTTTTGTAGGAATTGTTATTGTTTTTTGTTGCACTTCTTTTTTCTCTTCTTTTTTCTTGTCTTGCTGTTTGCTTTCTTCAATGTCCTGGTCCTTCACAGGTTTCTTCTTATTATTACCAGAGTCTTCCTCAATAAGGTCTACTACCAATTTTGCAGTTTCACCGTCGATAGTGCTCATGTGGTTCTTCACTTTTATGTCCAAATCTTGTAAAATCGTAATAAGTTTTTTGCTTGAAATTCCTACTTGCTTGGCCAGCTCATATACGCGTAGTTTCGTCAATATCCCCCACCCCCGTTAAAAGATTAATGCGTCTGTATATTTCTTTTGCGATACCTTTATCAGTAATACCAATCACCTTTCTTTGTTCCTGACCTATGGCTCTGCCCAATTCATCAGATTGTCCCCATGAAAACATTGGTATGTTCTTCCGAGCACTTAAGTTCATCATCCTTTTACTTGTATTTCTTGATGTGTCTTTAGAAACAATTATTAAAAAAACCTTTTTAGCATTAGCAGCCTTTATCACACTATCTTGGCCTGATATTAACTTTCCAGCTTTGCGGCTAATGCCTAATAGGGAAAGCACATCACCTGATCTCATGAGTTTAATAACTCCTCTTTAATACTAAGCGCCATTTCTTCCGTTACATGAAAGTCCAAGGCTTTTGAAAGCCGGTCTTCTTTTATTGAAGCTTCAATACATCGGTCATTTTTGCAAAAATATGCTCCACGACCGGATTTTTTACCTGTAGGATCTATTTCAATTGTACCTTCAATAGTGCGGACTATCCTTGTCAATTCCTTTTTAGGTTTCATTTCTCTACATCCAATACACATTCGCATGGGTATTTTCTTACGTCTCACATTTATCCCCTCTTGGATTATCATCGACATTTAAACTTTCTTGACTTTTAATGTCAATTTTCCATCCGGTTAATCTTGCTGCAAGTCTAGCATTTTGGCCTTCTTTGCCAATAGCAAGTGATAATTGGTTTTCTGATACACTCACTCTGGCTATTTTAGTATTCTCTTCCACAGCAACATTTAATACTTT
>DUNY01000240.1 GCA_012839145.1 Thermoanaerobacterales bacterium | reverse complement strand
GTCTTCAAAGATTATTTCCGATATCTTTCGAATTGTTTCGGCCATTTCAACATTGATGCTTTTGATTTCTCTGTTAATATCCTGTTCTTCATGTGTAAGGAAAATATATTCATCACCATTTTTCTGGACAAGGGTTTCCCTTATTAGACGTTTTAATGAGTCTTCAATCTTCTTTGCAAGTTCTAATTTATCTGCATCAATATGACTAATCATAAGAGTTGTAAGGTTTTCTATATTTGCAGGAATTTCTTTTACATACTTTATCATAAAAAGCACTTTTAATAATTTAACATCAAAGGGCTTTAATCTTTTATTTTCCTGAGCATGATATATTACCGTTTTTATACCCGAATCTAAAAAGGTTTCAATTGTATCGTAAAAAGCGGAAAAAGGTATAAGAGCTCCTGCTTCTTCGTTAGCAAAGCGTATACAGGACTCCTGGAAAGCACTTAACATGGAACGCTCACCTTCAGATAGGTGTTTACCTGATGAGCCGTGAATCCGAACTGAAGTGAGAACCTCCTGCATCAGCTTAAATTGATAGGGGATAAAAGGATAGACCTCGGTGAAGTCTTGTGCATCTGTATATATTTTCTTTTCAGGTGTATCTGCTGAAAATGTGATGAGATTTTTTAGGACTGAGCTTTTATTTTCATATAATAATTTTAGGGTGTTTTTGCCAACATCGTTTTTTCTTAAGATTCTCCTTTTTATAACTTCATCTACATTGGCACTAGAAAGGGAGAGCCGAGTATCAAATCTGCCCTGGATTTTGGAAAAATCGTTGCGTTTTGTGCCTTTCATATTTGTCATAGAATCGATATCCTGTTGGCTTGTTACGATAACCCAGGCCTTACCTCCACATTCGGTTCCCAAGTCTTCTACTACAGTCTGCAGATTTAGCATAAGATCAGAGTCATCGCCGATATATTGGCCCATTTCATCTACGAGAAATATCACATGATGGTTGTTACCTTTACTTTCAATATATTCTCTAACTCTTTTGGCAAATTTATCAACACTTAAAGTGTAGTTTTCCTCAGCTTTGTTATACCAGTTTCTGGCCGCTTCTTCACTCATTTTGGTTGCTCTGGAAAGTGCTTCAATTATTGCGTCTTCTTCATAATAAAAATCTTCCCTGGTATCGACCCATTCCTTACCGGATATTTCCTTAAAAGCTGCCTTGAAGTCATCATAAGTGCCATCTAAAGTCATTTGCCGTTCCAAATCAGCTACCCATGGAATAGAACCACAAAAACCCTGCATATCGTTAAAAACTCGCATAAACACTTTTACAATGGCATCTTTATTGGCCTTTGAATCAGAATCGCTCTTAGAGTCAATATTAAATAGGATAACATCTGTAGAGGTTTCTCCCGCAAGTTTCATATCTGCTAAGACCATTGGGTCTTGTATTTTGTCATCAAAATATGTAATGGCTTTTTTACCCTCAACTTCTTTATTTTCCAACAAATATGATAATATTTTTAAGAAGTGAGATTTACCGCTCCCAAAAAAGCCTGAAATCCAGACACCCATTTTATCTGTATAGCCGAGTATACTTTTTTTGTAGTTTTTGAAAAAATCGTCAAAGTGTTTTGATAGTTCTCGAGTTACTACATATTCTTCCAATTCCTGATATATGTTTTCTTCGTCTTTTTGCCCGATTTTAATAACACCTTTGATATCCCTGGTGATATCTTTATAAAACATATCCCTAATTTTCATATACTCTCCCCCAATTTACTGATATTCGTCAATAAACCTAAAGGCCCTATAATAATTATCATCTTTAATCTCGTCAAGTAAAACAAGAGAACCGCCATCATAAGTTCCGGGAAAAAACATAACAAGTGGGACTTCATCCACTACCGGATGCAGATTGTTCAATACTGTGTGAGAACGTATAATAGGCCAAGCTTTGCCTACCCCTGTTAAAAAAATGATATCATCTTTTTCTACCCGATTCTTTATGTATTTAATAACTAAGTCATTTTTGCCGGTCAATCTTAAAGCTTTTTTAGTAGCATTAAAAATAAATTCACTACCTTTTTTCTTTTCCATTTCAATATTTTTTGCAAAATATCCTTTTGTTTCAAGAATTTCCAATACAATTTCATATAAATCAAATTCTTTTATCTTAAATCCGTAATTCCCGGTGTTTACCTTATCTTTTAGAAAACTGATATAATCTCTTACCAACATTTCATATTGAGGTTCATAGTCAAAAATATAATACCCAATCTCATTGCCAAGACCTTTATTTTCTCGGAAAGATTTTTTACTTATTGTAGGAAATATTTTGTCAAGCCTTTCCTTTATTGTAGTCATCGACTACCTCCTTTCGATTGTGCTGATTAGAATTTACGATAAATGCAAACATTTCCTGTCATTCCGAAGGAGCAAAGCGACTGAGGAGTCTTAAACAAGATCCTTCAGGCAAAGCCTTCAGGATGACAACGTAGCGGGGCCTTCATAGCAAGATATTAAGATACGCTGTATCTCCTATTTCTTTTAAATAATCTGCAACAGAATTTTCTACCATTGGTCTTACAATTTCTCTTTTCTTGCCTTCATTTTTGATTAGACCGGCTTCAGTCAGAATC
>DUNY01000210.1 GCA_012839145.1 Thermoanaerobacterales bacterium | reverse complement strand
ATTCTACCACAAGGTTTTAAAAATTCAGGAGCTTTTGAAACTATTCTTCTATAAAACTCAAGACCGTCGGGACCGCCGTTTAGGGCAATTTGCGGTTCATTTTTTACATCCTTAGGAAGTGTGAAAAGTTCACCGGTAGGAATATATGGAGGATTTGAAACTACCACATCAAATTCCCCGATATTTCCGCATTCAAACGGAGACCACAAATCTCCCCTGAATAATAAAACACGGTCTTCGACTCGGTGGGCTTTAATATTCGTTTTTGCAACTTCCCAGGCAATATCTGATAAATCTGAAGCATAAACCTTTGCTCTGCTGTGATTTACTGCTATCGCCACTGATATAGCACCACTTCCAAAACATAAATCAGCTATGACGGGATTTTCAATAGGGCGAATAACATTTAACGCTTCCTCTACCACAAACTCAGTTTCAGGGCGTGGAATCAAAACCCCTGGTTTTATATAAAAATTAAGGCCGTAAAACTCCTTCCGGCCTATAATATAAGCTACTGGTACGGATTGGCACCTTTGTACCAATAGCTTGTCGTAACACTCAATCTGCTGTTGTGTAAGGTTTTCTTCATCATGTGTCAAGAGTTTTAGCCGATCCTTTGCCAGAACATGGCCTAAAATCAGTTCTGAATCCAAGACAGGATTTTCCGCGCCCGCCTCAGTTAGTTTTTTTCGACCCATCATTAAAGCTTCTCTTACTGTCACCATAATACTCCCATCTCTTTTTTTATTCTACTTGGGCCAGTTTTTTTGCCTGATCTTCCGCTGCTAAAGCATCTATTATTTCATCCAGTTCACCCTGCAGGGTATTTGTCAATTGGTGAGTAGTAAGATTTATACGGTGGTCTGTAATCCTTCCCTGCGGGAAGTTATATGTGCGTATTCGCTCACTGCGGTCACCGGAACCCACTTGACTGCGGCGGTTTTGTGCTATCTTACGATCCTGATCTTCCTGATATTTTTCCATAAGCCTGGCACGTAAAACCTTCATGGCCTTATCCTTGTTTTTGAGCTGGGAGCGCTCGTCTTGGCAGGTAACGACCATTCCTGTGGGAAGGTGAGTTATCCTTACCGCTGAGTCAGTGGTGTTTACTCCCTGGCCTCCATGACCTGAAGCTCTGAATATATCAATTCTTAGGTCATTAGGATTTATTTCAAGATCTACTTCTTGGGCTTCAGGCAAAACCGCCACCGTAGCCGCTGATGTGTGAATCCTGCCGCCGGCTTCTGTGGATGGAACACGTTGCACCCTGTGGACTCCGGACTCATATTTTAATCGGCTGTATGCACCGTTGCCGTTTATTTCAAAAATAACTTCTTTAAATCCTCCGAGCTCCGTAGGGTTGGAATCTATAATCTCCGCTTTCCAACCTTGTTTTTCGGCATAACGACTGTACATTCGGAACAAATCTCCGGCAAAAAGAGCTGCTTCTTCACCGCCGGTTCCCGCTCTTATCTCCATTATTACGTTCCTGTCATCATTAGGATCCTTGGGAATCAGCAGAATTTTTAGCTGTTCTTCCACCTTAGACTTTTTTTCTTCCAATGTTTCAAGCTCACTTTTTATGAGTTCTTCCATTTCGCTGTCACCGGAGGTTTCTTTCAAAAGCTCGGAATTTTCTTCTATGTCCTTTATAGTTTTTTTATACTCTCTAAAGCTAGTCACGATTTCTTGGAGTAAAGCATGTTCTTTGGTAAGTTTTCTCCACTCTTCTTGCTTTGCTATTATTTCGGGATCAGCTATTTTTTCCGTCAGTTCATTATATTTAGTTTCTATAGCTTCTAACTTTTCTATCATAACATCACCTTCCTGTAGATTGCACAAGACTCAGTTTAAAACACTTTTTAACGCAGCTATAGCCACTTCCAATTGGGATTTATCCGGTTCCCGGGTAGTCAGTTTCTGGAGCCACATCCCTGGGGTGTTTAGCACCCGTATAAAAGGGCTGTTGCTTTTACCGGCAAGCCGAATAAACTCGTATGAAATTCCCGATACCAAGGGCAGCATAACTATTCTTGACACTATTCGTTGAACTATTCCAGGCCAGCCCATAAAGGAAAACAGTAGAATACTTACAACCATAACCACCATCATAAAGCTGGTACCACATCTGGGGTGAATAGTTGTGTATTTTTGAGCATTTTCCGGCGTTAACTTCTCATCATGTTCATAACAGTGAACTGCTTTGTGCTCCGCACCATGGTATTCAAACACTCTTCTTATATCTTTCATAGATGAAATAACCATAATATAAATTACAAAAATAGCTATTCTTAATAGGCCTTCGGTAAGACTCAATAAGAATGGGCTTTGTAAGCTGCCGCCTATAAATCTGACCGCAACTGTGGGTAGGACTATAAACAGTAATACAGCAAAACCCAAGGCTGAAACTAATGCCAAAGCTATATCCCTTCCGGTTAGTTCCTCCTCATCATCGATGCCTGCCACACCGGCAGAATAAGACAAAGTTTGGATCCCAAGAATCAGCATTTCTATCAGTGCCAAAATACCCCTTAATATGGGTAGTCTTAGAAACTTATACTTATCTGAAAGTGAGCGGTTTTCTTCGGTTTTCATAATAATCTCTTCATTTTTTCTGACGGCAATGGCTGTGGTCTTTGGACCTCGCATCATTACACCCTCGATTACAGCCTGCCCTCCGATGTTGGGTTTAACGGGTTGCATCTTCCTCCCCCTCAAGCAAAGGCCCATAAGCCTTTGTGATTGTAATAAGGAATTCTAGTATGTCAAAAGCTGTACTAAAAATTATACTTTTCATAAGTTAAGAAAAAAGGTCAGAGATAACCTCCAACCTTCTTAGACTACTCCGCTTCTTTTAAGCCATATCTCTTCTTGAATCTTTCTACACGACCACCCGTATCAACCAGCTTTTGTTTGCCTGAAAAGAAAGGATGGCACTTTGAACATATTTCTACACGTAGGTCTTCTTTGGTAGACCCCGTTTCAAAAGTATTTCCGCAAGCGCATCTTACTGTGGCTTTGACGTATTTGGGGTGGATTCCTTTCTTCACGCTTATCACCTCTTATCTTATTGTATACAATTAGATTTGATTCGTATTAAATAGAAAATACCTTTAGTATTATAGCATACGCAAATATTTTTCACAAGGGTTTTGACTCGTGCTGCACCATTTTTGTACTATGTTTTATCCTTGTTCGCAAATGGTTTCATATTCTTGAAGAGCAGTTATGGTTGGTTTTTTCCCACATAAAGGACAGCGAGGATCCTTTCGAAAACTCGGTACTCTAAATTCCATGTCCAATGCTTCAAATAAAAGAAGTTGGTTTATTAATAGTTTACCGATTCCCCCTATTATCTTTACAGTTTCAACAGCCTGCATAAATCCCATGACACCCGGTACAGATCCGAGAATTCCTGACTCCAAGCAGGAAGGAATATTTCCCGAGGAGGGCATGTCAGGAAATATGCATCGATAACAGGGTCCCTTTTTCGGCACAATGGTTCGGCCCATACCGTTAAATCTCAATACTCCCGCCTCTATAAGAGGTTTTCCGGCAAAAAAACATGCGTCATTTAATAGATATCGCGATGGAAGATTGTCTAGACCTGCAACAATTACATCGTAATCATTTATTAGATCCATGGCGTTCTCTTTTGTCAGATTAGCGTAATATGTAACTATGTCTACTGAGGGATTCAGTTCTTCTAAAAACTGTCGAGCTGATTCTACTTTAGGCATGCCTATTCTTGAAGTAGAATGAAGAATTTGCCGGTTGAGGTTAGTCAGCTCAACCCGATCGCCGTCAATCAAACCTATGTTTCCCACTCCTATTGATGTTAAGGCAAAAGCTACTGGTGAGCCAAGGCCTCCTACACCTACGATCAAAACCTTGGCATCGGAAAGTTTTTTTGCAAGTAGCTCAATGTGTTTTGAATCTTCACAAACATTAAAATCACCGTTTCCCTCTCTGGAAAAGGTCATAGATAATAAATCATAAAACAAAGGTTTGTTCGGAGTTTTTCCTATTTTTAAACAAATTTTTACAACCTCCGCAGAAACCAAAGCTCCCATGAAACAGTATGATAATACCATCCCTTCGGAAGAAAGACATTTTTGTCGGGCTATTATAAGATCATCTAAATTCATAAAATCAATATCGCAACTTTCTTGTATTCTCGATACATGTAATAAACCTTGCCAAGGGCCTATCGCTGCAGCTATCACTGAAACTTGAGCACTGTCCGCCTCTTGCTGAAGCTGCATTCTTTCAGAGATGAAATCCCTGTCGCCCATAATTATTTTTACTCCATAACCATCAGAGGTTTTAAAAAAAGTCTCGTTGCCCGTTGCCTCGGTATCTTGAGAGGAAGAGTTCACTACGACTACATCGGGGTTTATGTCTTTTAAATTGTTTGCAAGTTTTTCAAGTCCAAAATCGTTTATCAAGTTACATGATATTTTGCCTATCCCGACCGCTGTCAAATAGTAAAGCAAAGGCATAATCTCTTTAATGGATGCCCCACAAACCTCTACCCAAGATTCCAGAAGCTTTTTTTGCCCCTGTCCGCTGATTTCAGGCATTATAATGTGCCTAAAAAACCTTCTGATTTGACTTTCAGGTAATATCATCGCCTTACCCCCATTGTTTAATATTGCATAATTTTTCGACACAATAAGCTACTTTTCCCGGGAAATAAACATAACGACTATCAACTTTTATTTCCTACTATAGAAATAATCTTTCCACAATCCGGACATTTTTTACCTTTTAATTTTACTTGTATCCCATATCCCCCTCTTTTGACAATTAACTTTCCGCAATTGGGACAGTATGTATTGTTTCCAATTTCGTCAATAACATTGCCCGTGTATACATAGTCAAGATATTGAATTGCAATATCTCTTGCTTTTTTTATTTTCTCTACGGGAGTGGGATGGATATCTAGTTTATAATTCGGAAAATACCTGGTAATGTGAAGGGGTATATCCTTTCTCAGAGAAGAAAGCCACTGAGCGAGAGCTTGTATCTCTTCATCACTGTCATTCATACCGGGTATCATAAGGGTGGTTATTTCCATGTGGCATTGAGCTTGGACTTCTTCTACGGTTTCCTTTACCGGAGAAAGCCTGCCTGATATTAATCCTTTATAAAAATCTTCGCGAAACGCTTTTATATCGATATTCATTGCATCAATATAGGGAAGGATTTCCCGTAGGGGTTCTTTCTCTATAAACCCATTAGTAACAAGAACATTTTTCAAACCTTCATAGCGGGCTAATTTGGCACATTCTATTATATATTCGTACCATATGGTAGGCTCATTATAGGTGTAAGCTATACCTATATTGTTTTCCTGCCGTATGGCCCCATCTATCAATTCCTTTGCTGATATTTCGTGAGTCGGAATTTCAGTGTGCTGTGCTATTTGCCAGTTTTGGCAGAATTCACACCTAAAATTGCATCCTATACTTCCGACGGAAAAAATCATACTGCCGGGATAAAAGTGATACAAAGGTTTTTTTTCTATAGGGTCCATTGCCCAAGACGAAACTCTACCATAATTAATAGAGTATAGTTTGCCATCCATATTTTTTCTGACTCTACAGATACCTGTATGACCTGGACTAATCTTACAATGGTGAGGGCATAAATTACATTTAACTGTATGATCACCATTTTTGATGTAATGCATGGCTTCTTTCATGATAAATTGGGCGGCCTAATCTGCCGAAGAAGCCGCCTTTTACCTCCTAACAATCCATCGTCACATCATTTTACAACTTTTTCTTATGACTATGGTTTTTTATTATAGTTACTGAATAATTTTTATTATTATTTATACAGACTTTTTCACAATTATATTATATCTATAAATATAGTATTATTGCAAGGTCAATGAAGTTATTTTGCAATAAAATGGGCACGCAAAAAGGCCACCCGCAGATTCTAGTGGCCTTTGGTTCTAATAAGGAAATAAATTTAATCAATAATGTTAACGTATCTGCCCATTTCCAAGAATCAAGTATTTTACTGTAGTCAATTCTTCCAGACCCATAGGTCCTCTCGCATGAAGTTTTTGGGTGCTTATTCCTATTTCAGCGCCCATGCCGAATTCTCCACCATCGGTAAATCGAGTGGAGGCATTCACATAAACGCAAGCCGCATCCACTCTCGAGAGAAACATATTGGCTCTTTCATAGTCTTTTGTTACAATGGCTTCTGAGTGGGATGTGCCAAATTTATTAATATGCTCAATAGCTTCATCAATATTTTTCACTATTTTAACACCCAGAATCATGTCCAGGTATTCCGCAGACCAGTCTTCTCCTCTTATCGGTACAACCTTAGGGTAGACTTGCTGCGTTTTTTGGCAACCCCTGATTTCTACTCCCATGCCCTGTAGTTCCTTCAATGCATCCGGCAAAAACGCCGAAGCCGTTTTTTCGTGTACCAACAGTTTCTCAACTGCATTACACACCGAGGGCCTACTGGTCTTGGCATTTATTAGAATATTTTTTGCCATATCAAGGTCGGCAAATTCATCTATATATATATGGCAATTACCTTCTCCGGTCTCTATCACAGATATTTGAGAATTTTTTGCCACATTTTCAATTAAGGCCGCGCCGCCTCGTGGGATTAAGACATCAATATAATCCCTCATCTTAAAGAGCTCTTGAATCCTCTCTCGACTGGTATCTTCTATTAGTTGAATACATGATGTGGGGAGGTTTGCCCTCTTAAGCCCTTTGCAAAGTGCCTTAACAATTGCCTTGTTTGAGTTAATTGCCTCTGAACCACCTCTGAGAATAACACTGTTTCCTGTTTTTATACAAAGGCCCGCCGCATCAGAGGTTACGTTGGGTCTTGATTCATATATTATCCCAATAACTCCTAGAGGCACTTTTTGTTTTAATAAAGTAAGACCATTAGGGCGTTTAATTACAGCCCCTTTTCCTACAGGATCGGGTAGGTCCAAAAGATCTGAAAGCCCCTTTATCATTCCGTCAACTCTTGTGTCATTCAACATAAGCCGTTCTATCAATGCTTCTTTTAAACCCTTTTTACGGGCTTCCTCAATATCCTTTTTATTAGCTTCAATGATCTCAACTTTCATTTCTTCAAGGGCTTTTGCCATCATGCCAAGGGCGTTATTTTTAGCAGCTGTTGAAAGACCGGCTATTTTATATGATGTTTCCCTAGCCTTCCTCGCTATATCCAAAATCATACCCAACCTTAATCACTCCATTTTATCACGTTTTTTTTTGATATGGATATTTGCCTTTTTGGTTCAAAAAACGTTCCACATCTCTCTCCATCCAATATTTTATAAATATTCGTCGGGTTTTCTCCATCCGTGATGGCCATGGCAATTCCCGCCTCAGTAGCAATTTTGGCTGCTTTTATTTTGCTGTGCATACCACCTGTTCCAAAAGCCGAATACGTCCCTTCAGCTATAGCCTCAATCTCTGGTGTTATTTCTTTTACATAAGATATCTTTTCTGCACCCGGTTCGTGTGGCGGCAGTGTATATAGGCCATCTACATCTGAAAGAAGAACCAAAAGATCCGCACCTATAAGCTTTGCCACTACAGCTGCCAAGGTATCATTGTCTCCGAATACAATTTCCTCCACAGCTACTGTATCATTTTCGTTTACTATAGGAACTACATCAAACTCAAAAAGTGTAGTCATAGTATTTAGCGCATTCTGGCGCCGAACGCCTTTTTCTAAATCATCTCTGGTAAGCAATATCTGGGCCACGTTGATACCGTATTCCAAGAAAAGCTTTTCATAGAACTGCATCAAAATTCCTTGGCCAACTGCAGCTAATGCCTGTTTTATCTTAATATCACTTTTTCCTTTTATCCCAAGTCTTCCGGCACCTGTTCCCACAGCCCCCGATGATACCAAAACAACATTCTTGCTGCTGTTTTTAATATTTGAAATTACTCTCACCAATTTTTCCATTCCGGCTATGTTTAGTTTGCCGGTTTCATGAACGAGTGTTGTGGTTCCCACTTTTACAACAATGGTATTGTATATGTCTGATTTCAAAGCTTTCACCCCAAGTTTGGTTTAAATTATTTTATATTTATGCGTTTATATTGTATAATTATAACATATGTATACAATATATCAATACCTCTTTTTTTGCTATCTGAAAATATAATTCTGAATGTGATATCTATTATAGCATATTTTTTCAGACTGAGTAAGTTCTTCATTCCAAACTATTGCTTGTTACTAGGTTTGGTAAAATATTATAAAATAATTGTATATTCAGAAGGTATTTGTCATTCTATGTAGAAGTTTTTATTAAAAGAATAGTTTCACAACTTGTCAATCTTTAGGGCTAAGGAGGAGGCCACTGATGTGAAAAAGCCTGTCTCAATGATTGTACGAACAAAAAAACTTATGGATATCAATGATTGCCAAGAGGGGCAAGTAGTAGCTGAAGATATTGTCACATCTCAAGGTATGTTGCTTCTACCCAAAAGCACCGTGCTTAACACATACATTCTAAACCGGTTGCAAAATCATCAAGTTTACCAATTATATGTGTATACTACAGACGACAAAAAAGAATATGAGATAACCATCAAGGAATTAATGGTAGCATATGACGAATCTTTGAATTCAACAAAAACAATACTACATCACCTTGTCGACGGCAAGAAAATAGATTATCAAGAAATTGAACAAACCTTTGATAAAATATTTGCTAAAAGCAAAAGCCCTTTTGAAATATTAAAGTGTATCGATGAACTAAAAAAGGTCGATGAATATACATATACTCACAGTTTTAACGTTGCTATTTATGGCATGTTGATTGCCAAATGGCTACAGCTTCCCCCTGAACAGGTCCAGCATGTAATAACTGCTGGTATGCTTCACGATTTAGGCAAGGCCAGAATACCGAAAAATATATTAAATAAAAAAGGTAAGTTACTCCCCGAAGAGTTTGATTGCATGAAAAAACATACAATAATGGGATATGACATGTCGAAAAATATCCCAGGATTAAGGCATGATGTTCGGCAGGTTATTTTAATGCATCATGAACGGGAAGATGGAAACGGTTATCCTTTTGGAATAAGAGGTAATAAAATACATCTTTACACAAAAATCATTTCTATAGCTGATGTATATGATGCAATGACTTCAGATAGAGTTTACAAAAGAAAGACTACACCATTTAACACCTTCAGAGAGTTTCAAAGAATCGGTATAGGACATTTTGACACTAAAATAATGATAACCTTTCTGTCCAATATAGCTAATTATTATATTGGGTCTAAAGTAGTAATGAATACTGGCCAAATTGGAGAAGTTGTATATTTGCCACCTCAAAACACGTCTATGCCGGTAGTTCGTATAGACGACAGCTACATTGATTTAGAAATAGATAAAAGTTATCGCATCGTGAAAATGCATAATAACCCATGAAATAATACTGCAATGATTCTGCAATCCTTTCTTTATCAGTAAGAGGGCTATTAAGGGTATATATATAGCATTTAAGTTGTTGCTTTTCTAAGAATTAATTGTATCAAAAGACCATATATTTAAAAATGCCTTATAACCTCAAACCTATGAATCTGATAATCTTCATCATGCTTTATTCCGGCTTTTCTTAAAACAATGCTTAGCTGTTCCTCCACCGTATCTACCCCTTCTAAATCAGGCAATAAAAGACCGGATCTATGTCCTTTTCTCACAATAACACCGTATTTTTTAGGATCCAGCTTGTCAAGTGAATCAACAGGTTCCGGTTTTGTCAGTATGTCTACGGAGTATTCCAACTCAAGCAGTTCATCTGTGCCAACCGGATAAAACCTGGGATCTTCACAACCGGCACTGATTGCATTTCTCTGAATTTCCTCGGCGATATTTTTCCGGGTGGGCAGAAAAGTTCCAATGCATCCTCGAAGTTCTCCCTGTTTTTTTATGGAAACAAAAACTCCGGCTTTTGAGGTGATCATTTCTTCAGGCAAATCTTCAGGAAGACCCGGAATTTTTCCTTCTTTCACGTAAGTTTCTAAAGTATGACGGGCTAGTTTGACATATGGATCTTCACTTCTTCTGCAATCATTGATTTGTTTACGACGCTTTTGATACAGCTTGTCGAGTAGGCTTTCTTTTCTACCTTCCGGTTGGAATCTAGCTATACAATATCCCACACCAAAAGGACCTTCATAAGAAATGACCTCTGGTTTAACCTGATTTTCATCAAGTGCTCCGGCCATTATCCAAATAGATCTTAAGCCGCACTCCCCTGCCTTTTCTATAAGAGAAGAGTCCATGGACAGTAGTGCTTCTATATCAAATTCTTTTAATATAGCCACAAGTTTTTCATCGAATAATTTTCCACTGGGGTCATATCCTGCCGGAGCGTCGGGAGTTAGTCTGTGTGAAAGGTCTCCGCTTGCTATAACAACCACTTTTTTGCCCAGAGCCTTCGCAGATTCCTTAATCAGTTTTCCGAAAGCGTATAGGTCTTCATAGGGCAGCATTCCAAAGGATATGGGTAATAGCTTAAATTCCGTAGAATGTTTTACGATGAAATTCATCGGGACCGTTACTCCATGATCCAATTGTTCCCTGAACCCATGTTTAAAAACCTTGGCTTCACCGGATGTTACTACAGGAATGTTATTTTTTCTGGCTCTTTTAAGTATCTCATTTTTCAAATCATCATCACGGTCAAATTTCATTTTAACTTGCGGTGCCCCAAAAGCTGCAAGACTGCCCTTAAGCGGAAAATCATAAACGCATATGGCATCATAAAAAATTGGACCGTGTGGGGATATTATTACCAGAGTATCCGGTGACAGTTCTTGAAT
>DUNY01000082.1 GCA_012839145.1 Thermoanaerobacterales bacterium | reverse complement strand
GTTTTGCAATCATGGTTTTAAATGTTACTTATGCAAATAATAAACTCTTTATCCATAAATACGGAAATACAGGTGAAAATCCATGCCTTGCTATATTAAATATTAATTCTTTATAGCAACCATTCTTTGGCGCAATAGTTAATATTTTGTCGAAGGCTTCCAGTAATTTTTTGTCGAAACCCTGTTTAAATATATTGTTTCTTTCACCTAAAACTATACTCATGAGAATAGACAATCTAAATTCATTGAGAAACTTTCTATAACACTGTTCTTCGTAGTCTGTTGCCGTTTGATTTTTCAATATTACTTCTGCAACAATTTTTCCACTTGTTAATGCATAGTATATTCCCTCCCCTGAGAAAGCATCAATTAAGCCGGCAGCATCTCCCACTAAAAATACCTTTTCCTTTGCTATTGTTCTTTTTCTGCCACCTGCCGGTAAAAAGGATGCTCGTAGATTAATAACATTATTTTTATTTTTAAGTCTTTTTATCATTAATTCATTAGCAGCCAGCAAAATCTTTTTACTATCCAGTGCATAACCTCCCACACCTATATTTACAAAGTCAGTACCGCTAAAACACCATCCCATGCCACCTAATATCTTGAGAAAGATAAATTCAACTCCTCCTTTTTCAATTACTAATTCTTTAGGTATTTCACAGGATACAGCCATGCCCATTTCCCAATTTCGAAAACTTTGTCTTAATCCAGATACCTTGGCCACTCGACTAAATACACCATCAGCTCCGATTATATAATCACTTGAAAAAGTTCCTTTTGTAGTATGAATTTCATAATAACTTTTATTTAATGTGTGAAATTGATACTCACAGCCATCCATAAAAATCGCCCCTTTATCAATAGCTTGGCTAGTCAATAGCTCATCAAATTCCTTTCTTTTCACAATTATCCCTACAGAATCGTTTTTCTCCAAAAAGGTCTTTCTTTCCCCACTGGTTAAAATTATTTTAAATATGGGATTATATCTTTTTTTAACTCCATATTCCTTCACAAAGTCTTCTTTTAAAACCCTTAGAGCTTTTTTTGAAATGAGACCTCCACAGTGTTTTTCTCTGGGAAATTTCTTTTTATCCAAAATTAGCACTTTTAATCCTTTTTCTGCAAGATTTCTGGCACAATAAGCTCCCGCCGGTCCCGATCCGATTATAGTTACATCATACTTCATGCTTTATCTCCTTGAGATTTTAATGTTTGTTAATACTATTAAAAATTCTATATTTTAATTTATTATGACCTTTAATCAGGATTCTTAACAAGATTAGACATTTGTATGATGAAAAATCTGTTTTCGGGTAATATTTATTCTAAAAATGTTGTAATATAATCAATACGTCGACATTTTGAAAGTATCTGGAGAATGTATAGTATCTTTACTGTTTTTGCACTTCTCCTGTAAATATAAAAAAAAGCCTTTTAGGCTTTTTTATATTGTTTTTTCGATAGTTTTTAATTTTTCATAAAGCTGTTTAATTTCGTGACGCTCTAAATTAACTCTGTATAATTCACTTAATTTGTTTATGATGTTTGCATACACCAAGGCTGCATCCTTTTCAGACGGTCCTTGAACATCGTAAACTTTCACTTTTCCATGTTTCAAATCAAAACTCTGATTTATTTCAGGAGTATATACTTCTATATCATATTTTTCCAACAATATGTTTTTAAATGCGTCCATCCCTTCTGGTTCACCATGGACTAAAAACACTTCCTTAGGTTTTTGTTTGAAAGAGTCGAACCAATGGAGTAATGCATTTTGGTCTGCATGACCGGAAAATCCATCCAAATTGTGTATTTGTGCATTCACAGCAATTTGTTCCCCATGGATTCTGACCTGTTTTTTACCGTCGATGATTTGTCTTCCGAGAGTTCCGGGAGCTTGGTAACCTACAAAGACAATAGATGACTCTTCCCGCCATAAATTATGTTTTAAATGATGTTTTATCCTGCCCGCATCACACATTCCACTGGCAGAAATTATTATAGCGTTTGTTTTTATTTCATTTAACTTTTTCGACTCTTCAGCAGAACGAGTCATTACGATTCTTTTTAAAATGCCTGGAGATTGCCATATTTTATCAAAAGCAGCTTTTGTTTCTTCGTCAAAGTAATTTACACTTACTTTAAATATTTCACTTGCAGAAATAGCTAAAGGGCTGTCGACATATATTTTACAGTCCGGCAAACGGCCTGCTAAATCCAGTTTGCCCAGATAATACAATATGTCCTGCGTTCTTTCTACAGCAAAGGCAGGTATTATGACATTACCACCTCTAAAAAAGGTAGATTCTATAATTTGCAGCAATAATTCTTGTTTATTTCCTAATTTTTTATGTAACCTGTTACCATATGTTGTTTCCATAATTAAATAATCAGTCTCATCAATAACAGTGGGGTCTTTTATTATAGGTTGATTTAAATTACCTATATCACCTGTGAAAACCAATTTTGTCTGATAAGAATTTTCTTTCACCCATATTTCGACAATAGATGAACCCAATATATGACCTGCATCTTGAAATCTAACTGAAATCGTAGGAGTTAAATCTACTTTTAAGTTATAATCCAAAGTTGAAAATTGCATCAGAGCTCTTTTTGCATCCAAATGATTATATATGGGCTCAATCAAAGGTTCTCCAGCTCTAGCCAGTTTTCTGTTTTTTCTATCTACTTCCAATTCCTGAATATGACCGCTGTCAGGGAGCATTATAGAGCATAAATCAGTTGTTGGTTTTGTTGAAATTACGGTTCCTTTAAAACCTCTTTTAACAAGTTTTGGTATTAAACCGCTATGATCTATATGAGCATGTGAAAGTATCACATAATCAATTTCATTTGGTGAAAAGCTAAACTCTCCGTAATTTAATTCCTTTAAGTCTTTGGAGCCTTGGAACATCCCACAATCCACCAATAATTTTGTGTCCTCAGTTTCAATCATGTGGCATGAACCTGTAACAGTTCTGCAAGCCCCATAAAATGATATTTTCAAGACGACCCCCACCCTTTTTTATTTTAGTTAGTAATAATTCTACTATCAAAGTATTATATATTAAAATGGCTCCTCGAGTAGGATTCGAACCTACGACCCTTCGGTTAACAGCCGAATGCTCTACCGCTGAGCTATCGAGGAACACTTCTTTATATAAAAATATATACTTAAATTCTCGGCAGCGACCTACTCTCCCAGGGATGTCCCCTAGTACCATCGGCGCTGGAGGGCTTAACCTGTGTGTTCGGGATGGAAACCGGTGTTTCCCCTCCGCTATGGCCACCGAGAATTTGTTTTTCAGTAGTTAGTTGTCAGTGGGTAGTGTGCAGTAGTTTGTTACCAGTTATTTAACTAAGGAGGATTTGTTTTTACAAATCCATTGCTTTCCACTATCAACTATTAACTTTTCACTATCCTTGCACCTTCAAAATTACACAGTGAGGTTATTTAAAGATAGGTCAAGCCCTCGACTTATTAGTATCAGTCGGCTCAAAGCTTTACAGCTCTTACACCTCTGACCTATCTACCGGGTAGTCTTCCCGGAGTCTTACTCCCTTTTAGGGATGGGATACCTAATCTTAAGGTGGGCTTCGCACTTAGATGCTTTCAGCGCTTATCCCTGCCGGACTTGGCTACTCAGCTGTGCCGTTGGCACGACAACTGATACACCATCGGTCCGTCCACCCCGGTCCTCTCGTACTAGGGGC
>DUNY01000436.1 GCA_012839145.1 Thermoanaerobacterales bacterium | reverse complement strand
TAATTCGTATTTCTCGACCTGCCTGTATTGCATAGGATTTCTCAACTCCAGTAAAGGAATTGGCTATTTCCTCGAGTTTTTCCAGTCTTTTTATATAAGCTTCCAGGGTTTCTCTTCTAGCTCCTGGTCTTGCAGCTGATACAGCATCTGCCGCTTGAACCAATATGGCCTCCACCGTCTGAGGTTCAACATCATTATGGTGAGACGCTATGGCATTAACAACCTCGAAGGATTCTCCATATTTTTTGGCCAGTTCAGATCCTACCAATGCATGAGGGCCTTCCTGATCAACACTCTTACCTATATCATGTAATAAACCGGCTCTCTTCGTAAGTTTAATGTCTACACCTAATTCTGCAGCCATAGCCCCTGCCAAGTGAGCAACTTCTATGGAATGATGCAATACATTTTGACCATAACTAGTCCTATAATATAATTTTCCAAGGTATTTTATGAGGTCACTGTGAAGGCCGTGAATATCTGTGTCAAATGTTGCTTTTTCTCCTTCATCTCTTATTATACTATCAACTTCTTTTTGAGCTTTTTCAACCATTTCTTCAATACGGGCAGGATGAATTCTTCCATCTAAGATCAGTTTTTCCAGAGCAATTTTGGCCACTTGACGTCTTATCGGATCAAATCCTGAAAGAATAACCGCCTCAGGAGTATCATCAATTATAAGATCGATTCCTGTAAGAGTTTCTAAAGCTCTTATATTCCTGCCTTCTCTACCTATAATACGACCCTTCATTTCATCATTGGGTAGCGCAACTACTGATACTGTAGTCTCAGTAACTTGATCAGCCGCGCATTTTTGAATGGCACAGGAGATAATTTCCTTTGCCCTCTTCTGAGCTTCTTCTTTTGCTTGAGTTTCAATTTCTTTAATCATCACGGCAGCATCATGGCGTATCTCATCTTTTATTTTATTTAATAAAAACTCTTTAGCTTCTTCGGTAGTGAGTGATGAAATTCGCTCAAGCTCTGCAAGTTGCTGGGAGTATAACTCATTAACTTTCTCGTGGATTTGACTTGTCTCGTTTTGCTTTTTAATTATGGCTTCTTCTTTTTTCTCAATGGCTTCAATCTTTCTGTCAAGAGATTCCTCTTTTTGAATCAATCTTCTTTCGGAACGTTGCAGTTCGTTTCTTCTCTCGCGCAGCTCTTTTTCAGCTTCATTTCTAAGTTTTAATATTTCTTCTTTAGCTTCTACGAGAGATTCCCTTCTAATAGATTCGGCTTTGTTTTCGGCATCTTCCAATATCTTTTTTGCCGACTCTTCCGCCGAGTTTATCTTAGCTTCAGCAATGTATTTCCGGATAAAGTATCCAGCGGCTAAAGCTATTAATCCAATAGCTAAATTAACTATTATGTTTACACTGTTGATACTATTTCACCTCCTGTAACATAAAACAATAAAAACCGAGGGGAACTCGGTTTTTTTAATTAAATAGAGAATACTCCAATTTAATTTACAGTGCCCCCGAACCGTCAGGCCTAAAGAAAAACCTAGTTTCAATACTATTTTAATTTTATACTTTTTTAATAATCATGTCAAGAAAAACAAAATGCAAGAAAGCCTAAGCACGAGAAGGTGTAGTTATTGCTCTAAATTGTATACTGTTACTTCACTGGCTCCGTTTTTTAATTCAACTTTATAAGTTAGGTCAGCTATTTCGCTCAAATATTGATTATGAGTCACCATTATTATCTGTCGGTGGAAAACATCACTTATTTGTTTTAAAAATCGTGCTACATTACTTATATACTCACTGCTCACATGTTTTGCCGGTTCATCTAAAATCAACGGCCCATCCTTATATGTATCAGTACTTTGGATGACCGCTATCCTAAGGGCTAATGAGATAACGTCAACAATCCCCCCACCCCTTGCATCTTGGGGTTTTGTTTTAATCTTTACATCATTGTATGTTGAAATTACATAAAATTCGGCACTGGTTTTGCCGCGAACTTCATTTAGCTCGATTTCAAATTCAAGGCTAGGGCCAAAAACAAATTGAAGACAATGTGTAACCAGCATCTCAATTTGTTGCTTTATTTGTTCTCTGGCATATTCAGAAGTCCTTTGCAATAAAAATCTTACCTGTTCCAATATATCAATTAGATTTGATACTTGCTCAAGCTCATTTTGTTTTGTAAGTAGATCCTTATCCAGTTTTTCTTTAATGCTTTTTTTCATAGCATACTCGACAATTAATTGCTGAGTATGCTTTTCGATATCAGCTATAGTATTGTCAAAATCTAGAGTCATATTTACACCCCTACATTTTCAGGAAGTAAATCTTTTGCTTTTTTTAATAAGTTCTTGATTTCAGCACTAATTTTTCCAATTTCTTTGTCTAAATCTTCAGGTTTTACATTTAGTTTGGCAAGTTCATCAAGAAGCGATTGACGTTGCTTTTGAAGTTCCTCCAAACGAGCTTCAGCTTTATATCGCATTGCCTTGGCCTGATCTATTTTTTGTTTTAACTCATGTATCTCTTTTTCCGGATCCATAATTTTCACCTCTTAAAAGAATCAGTATAGTATATCCGAAACAATTTTTTGAGTTGTTTCTTCGTCTATTGGTTTTAAGCATGTGGGACATATTGAGAATTTTTTAAGCATTTGGCTGTATTCCTTTGCCATTGCGGTGACATTGATAATGACTTGTTGTAAATAAGCCTCTCCTTTTTTTATGGAAGATTCAACAGTTGCCATTGACTTTTCTATCTCTTGAAACAAGGACAGTTTTGACACCTTTTGTAATAAATCGTTTAAATAATGTTCAGACCTTTCTATTTGAACATATCTATCCATTTCTTTTCTTTGAAAATTAAGCTGCTGATCTATTGATTCCCATTGGCTATATATTGCCATATATTTTTTCACAACTTCCAACAATTTTTCAGCTTCAAATATAGTTTTATCGGCGATAAAAACATCTTTAGTATTGCTTAAAATTGTTTTTGTACGTTTGGAATCTTTATTATTATTTTTTAGATTTTGGCTAATATTTTTCATCATGTTTAAATTTCTATTCAACTCTAACACAGTAAGATAACAGTCTTCTACTGAAGCCAGGTTTTTTGTTATATTGATGACTTCTTGTTCACCTTTTATAGAATCAGTCACTTGTGTGAGTTTTTTCATAAGTTCATATAAATATTGCTGCTTGCTATATAGTGCATCGATAAACATAATATTTTTTTCTGCCATATCAATAAAATTGAGTTTAAGCAATGCATTTTTATTTTTTTCAATTTCATAATCCGTCGGCTCAAGTTCTTGTTTTAATTGTGTTAGTTTTGACAAGCGTAATCTCTTTTGCTTCAACTTTTCCAAGATATTTTTAAGACAGGATATTTTTTCGGCAATTACCTCGATGTCTTTATAAATCGCTAATTCATCCTTTAAAGCTGCTATGTCTTTTTCTAACAATTTATGCCTTTGCTGAGCATCAACTAAGTCTTTTAAGGTGGTTCTTTGAGCAGCATCTATAATATGAATACCCACAAGCCTTCCTAATGCTTTAGCCCTGTTGCTTCCACTTTCTGATATAAGAAAAGGGGCTTCCAACTGTTCTGCAAGATTTACCGCCGATGTAGTATCTCTGTCTATATGTATCTTAGGTATTCCATGGGCTCTTATTATCTCTAAAGGAACACTGTTGCCAAACCCCTCAAATATCTGTTCTTCTCCATTTTTTATTAATATATATCGATTTCGCTGACCGTCTCTTTCTCGAATTATTATTGAACCGTTTTCCATTTCAATCATAACACGGCACAATTTGCTACCTGCCGTTATAAAATCAGTCCCACGCGGTTCATTATATAAAACCCACTTTAAAGCCCTAACTATTGAACTTTTTCCTTGATCAGTCTGTCCTATTATGACTGTCAACCCTTCAGCAAAATCAATTTGACTCTCTTTATGTGACTGAAAATTTTTTAGTTTTAGACTTTTGATTAATCCCAAGTTAGCTCACCTCTATGCTTTCCTCGTTTGCCAAAAGCTCTTGGGCTTTGCCTATTCTCTTAATTGCTTCTAATATCACTTCATCTTTTAAATTCTGATGCTTGGAAATCTGCTCAAGGATATGATTAATATCAAGGGTATCATATTTACCGGTAGAATAAACACTTTGGATGAACTCTGAAAGTTTTTTTTCTCTAAAGGACATAGCCTCCACTCTGGATCTATCAAGAACCTCTTCACCGGACAGTGCATTAGTTAGATAAATCTCCTCAATTTTGATTTCGTCTTTAAGGTTCAATATTATTACTTTGGGCATTCTTAAAAATTCATTTAAACTATTGTTAATTCTTACCAGGCTACCCGGATTTATAAAATACTTTTTGTCAATACATTTGGTGTCAAAACCTGCATGGTAATGCCCGCTCAATGTTACATCAGCTTCTGTTTCAAGTATTTCATCAATCAATGTATAAGCCATACCCTCAAAAAAAGGTTTTTCTAGAAGCATTCCGTGAACAATATGTATGGCAATATCCACATCCGGATTCTTTTTTATTTTATAGCTTTTTTTTTCATTATCTCCATCTATGCCGTAAAAATAATGCTGTCCAGTAAGTTGTATTCTTTTACCATTTTCCTTGATACACAATTTTTCTCCGGGTCTTAATAATCTAACAATATCGGCTCCGTCCAACAGGCCTAGCATCGTACGATTCAAAGTAAGTGGGTTTTGACCATAAATGTCATGGTTTCCTGCTACTGCATAAATAGGTAGTGCGTATTTGTTTATTAAAAGTATGAAGTCTCGAACCAATGAAGGTGAAATGTCTGGTCGATCAAAGATATCCCCGCCGTGCAGCAATATGTCCACATTATTTTTTTTAGCAATGTCAAAAACTTCTTCCATTTTTAAATATAATGTTTCTGGGAAATTATCTTTTCTGTTTTGTGGATTTGTACCCCTAATGTGGGTATCAGTAAAAAAAAGGATCCGCATTCTACGCCCCTTCTTTGGATTTAGTGCCTTTTTTGGGTTCGGATTTTATCATATTATATTTTTGCTTTATTTGCCGCTCAATATCCTGTAAAATATCCGGATGTTCTCTTAGGTATTGTTTTGCATTTTCTCGGCCTTGACCGACCCTTTCTTTTCCATAGGAGTACCAGGAGCCGCTTTTTTGTATAATACCTTCCTCTACGGCGAAATCCAAAACACACCCTTCTTTTGATATGCCTTCACCGTAAATGATATCAAACTCTGTTTGTTTAAATGGAGGAGCAACCTTATTTTTGACTACCTTAACTCTAGTCTTGCTCCCCAACATCTGATCACCCTGTTTTATAATCTCACTCCTGCGCACATCTAAACGAACAGAAGAGTAGAATTTTAAAGCCCTGCCACCTGGAGTAGTTTCCGGGTTGCCAAACATAATACCTACTTTTTCTCTAAGTTGATTTATGAAAATAACTGCTGTCTTAGATTTGCTTATAGCCCCGGATAGTTTCCTGAGAGCTTGGGACATGAGCCTTGCCTGTAAACCTACATGAGGATCTCCCATCTCACCGTCGATCTCAGCTTTAGGAACAAGTGCAGCCACCGAGTCGATAACTACCACATCAACGGCTCCGCTTCGAACCAGAGCTTCTGCTATTTCCAGTGCTTGTTCACCAGTATCGGGTTGAGAAATTAATAAATTATCCGTATCAACACCTAAATTTTTTGCATAAGTTGGGTCCAGCGCATGTTCAGCATCGATAAAAGCAGCTGTGCCACCGGTTTTTTGTGCTTCAGCCACTATATGTAGTGCTACGGTAGTTTTCCCCGAGGACTCAGGACCAAATATCTCTATTACCCTACCCCTTGGAACTCCACCGATCCCTAATGCTATGTCAAGTGGCAGAGCACCGGTTGAAATAGCCTCAATGTTAAATCTTGCCGCAGCTTCCCCTAATCTCATTATGGAACCCTTGCCAAATTGCCTTTCAATTTGCGTAAGGGCCATTTCTAGAGCCTTATCTTTTTCAGCCATTTATAATCCCTCCAAACATATGTTCCTTATGTATTATATTAGTATACTCAGGCTAAGTCAAACAAATTTACAATAAACCTGTTTCAACAAAGTTTAACATTATATAATTCAGTATAAACAGGACCCTCTGGTAATAAATCGCTTTTCATCAAATGTATTTCCGTGACTGAAAAGGATGCTACAAAATCCAGAGTTTCCGCAATTTGAGGTTTAAGTTTTATAGGTGTTTTTATTCTACCGATAGTTAGATGTGGTGAAAAAGGTTTTTTATCATATGATATGTTAAAAGCATCTAGACCCTTATCTATATGCTTTTTTAATGTAACAAGTTTCGGTTGTTCTTTTATGCCTATCCATAACACCTTGGGATTTTTAAAACCGGGGAAAGAACCAACTCCTGATAACTCAATAGGAAAAGACATTTGTTTTAATTATATATTGTCCAACATCTTCTTTACTGAAGATACTTCGTCAACGGAGATTTCACCTAAAAAAGCCAGTGTGATATGAAGATTATGTGGTTTAACCCATCTTACACCACGGATATAAAACATCTCATTTCCTATCCTCCTGATCAAAGAAAATCCTTTCTACCTGAAAACCTGCTTTGAAATTGGATATCTTAATTATATCAGCCGAAAATAACTGCGGTTTTTCCAGAACTTCACTTTTTTTGAAGTACAATAATACTGCGGAGTAAGGTATATCACCTTTTGATTGAATTCCACGTATACCGGCAGCACCGGTAGTTCCAGCGTTTATTATAAGAGAGTTGTTTTCTTCTTTTAAAGAGGTCTTATGAACATGACCATTTAGAATAAGAGGGACCAGTCCACTTATACCTTTCGTGGATTTGGGATTATGCACTGCTAAAATATCCGGCGTTTTATTTAAAGAATAAAGCTTTTCCCGAATCATCAAATTCAGTTTAAATATTTCCGTCTCACTGGACGAATCAATATCTGACGTCGCAGAACCGGCATCCGGAAATCCTAAAATATCAATGCCTTTAACAGTAGATATTTCGCCATCAAGGATAGTAACATTGTCCATGGTTTTAATAAGTTCCAAGGTTTTAGGTGAGTCATGATTTCCCGCTACAAAAACATAATCCACCGGCAACTGAGATAACTTTTTTATGACCATATCTTCCAAAAAAGTTCCGTAATCGGTAATATCTCCAGTATCAATAACAAAATCAACATTAAAATTATTAATTATCTGGTCCATAAAATCAAAAGCGGCAGGATTGTTATGAATATCACTGACGTGCAAAACACGGACCATTGATTCTTCCGTAGAAGCAAGCTTATCCATCCTTGAAAAAACCATTGAAATACCGTCAGACATATTCTTCAACTGTTGCCCTAACTCATTTATCTGAGAAAGGCCTTTATCCCAAATACCGATAAGCCAGGGAGCGGCTTTTAATGTTCCAAAATACTCAGGTTTGTCGAAAGCCATTATATCATAAGATATATAAACCGAACCTAATATGGCAATAACCAGTAATAAACTTATAAGGATACAAGCCATAAATTCTTTCTTATTTAATTTTAAGAAGAAAGCAGTAAATGCGGCTCCAGTCATGCCTAAAACCAAGGTTTTTACAGCCAGAATTTTAACAGCTTTTAGCACATCTTCTCTGAGTAACAAAAACAACTCATTTTTATCATGTATCCTGTCTATAATGGCCTTTATCAAGTCCAAATCTATGTTTTGCAGTATTATATTAACGGTAATAGGTACTGCATGAGTATAGGCCTTAAGAACGCCTATAGGTGGTAAATTTATGGTGGTTGAGCCTTTTAATGCCAATTTTAAACTTAAAACAAATTCCATGCCCTGAAGATTTACCAAGATACTGTCGAAGATATGGATAAAAGTCAAGGGCCCTAAAACAGAACATATCAAAATGACAAAGGCTCTTTTCCGATTCATTTAATCACCCAAGCTTTTTATCATTCTTCTCACTAGATGAAAAGCACTATTTACGGAACGTTCTTTGATATCTATCCTCTCACCGTTGAAAAAGTATTGCTCAGCATACTCAGAATCAGAATCGGAATACCCAATATATACCAATCCCACAGGTTTCTCAGGAGTTCCACCGTCAGGACCGGCTATGCCGGTTATTGATACCCCGATGTCAGTGTCGGAGGTTAATCTTATGCCCCGAGCCATCTCCTTAGCTGTTTGCTCACTTACGGCACCGTATTCTTTGATAGTATCAGCTTTAACCTTCAGTAATTCCTGTTTTGAGCGATTACTGTAAGAAACAACACCTCTCTCAAAGTATTGGGATATTCCGGGTATATTGGTAAGTTTATGTGCCATTAAACCTCCTGTGCAGGATTCCGCTATTGCTATGGTTTTATTTAATTTAAATAATAGTTTCGCTACTGTTTCTTCTACGGTATCATTGTCAAATCCATATAAAAAGTCGCCGACTCTTCTGGTTATCTCATCTTCCACCGGCTTGATAATATTCTGAGCCGTCATCCGGTCTTTAGCCTTGGCAGTTAGTCTTATTGTGACTTCTCCCATTTTTGCCAAGGGGGCAATGGTCGGATTAGTTTGCTGAGATATTAAATCTTTAAGTTCTTCTTCAAGAGCTGACTCTCCAATACCATAAAACTTTAGGACTCTTGAAATAATGGTACTACTGCATCTTTGCGAAAGATATGGAATAACGACCTCTTTGAGCATTGGCTCCATCTCCGTGGGAGGCCCCGGCAACATAACAATTACTTTCCCATCATTATTTAACAGTACGCCGGGTGCAGTGCCCTTTTTGTTTTCTATTGTACAAGCTCCCTCGGGAATCAAGGCTTGCTTATAATTGTTTTCAGTAATGGGTTTTCCCCTACGGGCAAAAAAGCTCTTAATTTTACCCAATGAATATTTGTCAACTTTAAGTGAAAGGTTCAAATAAGAGGCTACGGTTTCTTTTGTTAAATCATCTCTGGTAGGCCCTAACCCTCCCGTCAAAATAATGATGTCGGAACGAGTAAAACCTGTTTTAAAAATGTCCATCAATCTCTCTTGGTTATCGCCTACACAAGTGTGGTAGTAAACATCAATACCGATTTCTTGTAAAGCATTGGATATGATTTGAGCATTGGTATTTGGTATCTGCCCCAAAAGTAGCTCCGTACCTACAGCTATTATTTCTGCTATCAAATTACATCACCTTTTTATGCTTTTTTATAAATAACTAACTATGATAATATCACTATTCGTTTTTTTTATAGAATATCCTTTATTTAATCCTTATGAAAGTAAATTGCTTGTTTTGTTTTTAAGTTTTAAGCAACAACTTGAGATTGCTTTATCAATTCCCTTAAAGTGTGCCCTTCAATTTTTTCATTTTCGATTAAATAATCAACAACTAATTTTAATAAATCTTGTTTTTCCTGTATTATTTTTTCAACTGTCTTTTTTTGTGATGATAAGATATCAGAGATCACTTTATGAAGTTTTTCAGAGGGCAATGAATCTTTGTCCACCACGCTCAACTCAGACATACCGGAATATATCATTTTTTTTGCTAAATTTACAGCTTGTTCAAAATCACTAGATGCTCCTGTACTACTGTCTCCCAGTAATATCTTTTCAGCTGCTGCGCCAGCTAAGGATACTGCTATCTGGGATTCCAAGTACTTCTTTGTGTAAAGATATATATCATCGTCCGGCGTTTGTCTTATATAACCAAGAGCTTGTCCCCTAGACGTAATCGTTATAGTAGAAACTGAATTTGGATTAAAATGTTCACTTATCAGAGCATGGCCGCTCTCATGAATAGCAATTCGTTTACGCTCTTCCTCGGTAGGCTTCCGGTTAAGTTTCTCACCCATAATAACTTTATCAATAGCCTCTAAAAAATTTTTTTGGCTAATTTTTTTGTTGTTTGCTCTCATTGCAAAAATAGCGGCTTCGTTACAAAGATTTTCCAAGTGAGCTCCGGAAAAACCAAAGGTTTCCTTGGCTATCTGTTCTAAGTTCACATTACTGGCAAGGGGTTTATCCTTGGTATGCAATTTTAATATTTCCAGCCTTCCTTCTCTATCCGGAAGATCAACTTTTACGATTCGATCGAACCTGCCGGGCCTCATCAGTGCAGTATCAATTATATCAGGTCTATTGGTTGCGGCGATTACAAGGAGATTTACGTCATCGTCAGAAGAAATACCGTCCATTTCAACCAATAATTGATTTAAAGTTTGATCATATTCCAAATGGCTGGTGTGCCTGCCCCGAGTGCCTGCTATGACCTCAATTTCATCAATGAAAATGACACCATGTCTTTTAGATGCCTTTCTAGCCAAGGTTCGTGCCCCGTCAAACAATTGTCTTACCCTCTGTGCACCAACACCTGCATACATTTCTATAAACTCACTACCTGAGGCCGAAACAAAAATCGAATCTATATATGATGTGGCAGCTTTAGCCATGAGGGTTTTACCTGTACCGGGAGCTCCAGTTAACATTATTCCTCTAAGGGGACGGATCCCCATTTCTTTTGCTTCATCAAAGTTCTTTATGAAATCTAATGCTTCAAGCAACTCATTTTTGGCTACTTCCTGTCCACCAATGTGATCAAAGGTTATACCTTGATCGCTTGTAATAATCTTTGACGGATTTTTAATTAAATTGCTCCTGCCCATAATACTGTATAGCATATATGCAAAGCCCAGCATAATAATTACAGGCAGGACATTTATACCGTTAATGAAAAGATATATTAATATAGCTATCCCCAAACCTATCCCTATTTCAAGCAGCAATTCTTCTCCCCTCCCGTTCTTTACACTATGTCTCTTGTTTAAATACCTTGTAAAAATTGGATTTACCGTGTTTTATTTGCAAGTAAAGATTGTTTGTATCAATAAAAACTTTTATTTCGTAAGGCTCAGATATGTTTTTTTCTATTTTTGTATTTTTTATTTCATCCAGTCTAGCCTTCATCTCGGTATACTTACCGGTCTGTATAGCCTCGTACATTATAAACTGGATCTCATTATCGAATAAATCTTTTATAGCTGAATTTGCGTTGTTGATTATTTTCACTTCAAAAGGTTGTCCCTTTAACTGATGCTCTATTGCATCATATATGTTGTTATATACTTCCATTAAATTATCCACATCTTTTAAGGTGAGATATATCGTAATCCTTTCCCTTTCTTTTGTTATGTCCGCTGTAACTATATTTTTGTTTTGAAACAGTGCGCTTTGCAATTTTTTTGTCACAACATTCTTCCCATAATACCACTGAAAAGTTAGCATCAGTGCTAAAAACACGATTGAAATGGTCGCTATGCGAAAAATCTTATTTTTATCAATATCCAATAGAATTTTCACCTCACATTTGTTTACATAATATTATTATAGCATACCATTTCTTGATTGTCCTTCAAAAAAAAAGGCATTTTGGTAATGCCTTCTAATTCTTAATAAACACCAAGCTTTTGTTCAAATAATCAAGGCCTGATGCGACAGTTAATATCAAAGCAATATACAAAGTTACATAGCTGAATGGGAAATTTATTAGATGAAAAGGGTAATTATCCAAAAGTAATGATACTACAGCAATTATTTGAACTGTAGTTTTAAACTTACCCAAATAACTGGCGTGAATAACCACCCCTTCGGAAGCAGCCAACATTCTCAATACATCAACCATTAAATCGCGACTTATTATAACAAAGGCGATCCATCCGGGAATCTTATTCAATTGAACTAACGCTATGATTGCGGCAGTGATAAGAAATTTATCAGCCAAGGGATCCAAGAATTTTCCAAGCTTTGTAACTTGATTTGTGGTCCTCGCAATATGCCCGTCTATACCATCAGTGCATGCAGCTATTATGAATACAGCCGTTGACAAATAAATACCATATTTTGTATTTCCGAGTACTAAGAATAAAAACAAAGGTACTAATAAAACTCTTAACAGTGAAATCTTATTCGGTAAATTAATTTTCATTTAGCACCTCTCCTAATAAATCATATTCATAGGTTTCTAAAATCCTCACAGGATAAATCTGCCCAACTACACAATCGCTGTTTGTTACTTTAATCAATCCGTCCACAAATGGAGCATCATTCTCTGAACGACCGATATATAGGCTATTTTTTCGGTCATATCCCTCTACCAAAACTTTTAGAACCTTTCCCTTAAATCTTTGATTTCTTCTTTTTGAGATGGTTTTTTGCAGCTCCATTATCTCCTTATATCGTCTCTGCTTAGTCTTCATAGATATCTGTGGGGTCAACGTGGCAGCAAGTGTTCCCTCTTCTCTGGAATATTTAAAAACTCCGACTTTGTCGAATTTATATCGTTTTATAAAGTCAAACAGTTGTTTATACTCTGTTTCAGTTTCCGTAGGAAAGCCTACTATAAATGTTGTTCTTAAGGTAATTTCCGGCAGCTGATTTCTAATATTGTCAATAATCCTCATTATTGATTGACTATCGGTTGGCCTATTCATAAGTTTTAATATCCTATTATTAAAATGTTGTAACGGTATATCGAGATAGTCTGCTATTTTATTACTGTTTTTCATTACATTTAACAATTGATCATCGATGTTTGTTGGATATGCATAAAGAACCCTTATCAAATATTCGCCATCTGTTTTTATCAGTTCTTGCAACAACTGAGGTAGTGAAGGCTCGCCATAAATATCACTCCCATAGTTTGTCGTATCCTGAGCCACTAAATTTATTTCTTTAACACCTTCGTTAACTAGAGTTCCTACTTCTTCTTTTATTGCAGCAATGCTTCGGCTTTTGTAAGGACCTTTTATTTGAGGAATCGCACAATATGAGCAACAATTATCACATCCCTCCGCTATTTTTACAAAAGAAGTGTATGGGTAAATTCTGACACGGCTGTGAACATCATAATCTATAAAACTCTTATTTTCGGTAAGGATGATTTTATTTGATTCCAGCTGTTTAATCACTGTACTTATTTTGTAAAAATCTCCCGTGCCGATAACTGCATCAAGTTCCGGTATTTCCTTAAGTAATTCGCCTTTATACCGTTGGGAAAGGCATCCTGTTGCAATGAGCAATTTTAATTTACCAAGTTTTTTAAGCTGGGCCATTTCTAAAATCGTATCTATGGACTCCTGCTTTGCCTCTTCGATAAAACCACAGGTGTTGATTATGATTATTTCAGCTTCATTTTTGT
Source organism: Thermoanaerobacterales bacterium (assembly GCA_012839145.1). Lineage (GTDB taxonomy): Bacteria > Bacillota > Thermosediminibacteria > Thermosediminibacterales > Tepidanaerobacteraceae > DUNY01. The sequence goes on along the minus strand of DUNY01000436.1, from coordinate 6,222 downwards.
TATTTGTAATTGTATAATTGTTCTTTTTAAGGATACCCAGCATATATTCCGAATCTACAAGGTTCTTATCGCAACCAAGAGATATAAAACCTATTTTTACTGACAATTTGCTCCTCCGAATAATTTGTAATTATATTAATACTATTTAAGTATACCTATTCTTCACCAAAGTGTAAAGATGTACATTTTAATGTAATTTTCATAATATAATGATATCATCTGTTGGAAAAGTTTTAATTAGATTGAAAGAAGAACTTTTAAGTCCTTCTTTCAAAAATAAAGTTTCGGGCTGGACCTTTTAAATTTCCGAGGTCTTTACCATTTATGACTAGATTTATCACTGCAGGATTGCCAATTCTTATGTCAATATTTTTTTCCGCTTTCCAAGTCTTTGTTTCCCCTGCACTTAAAGTACCTTCGAAATCCATGGTACCGTCCTTGCTAACGTAAATCCAACATCGGTTATCGGTAATAGTCAAGGTTACTTCTATAAAATCAGCATCTATTATATATACGGTTTTTGCTCTTGAATCTTCTGTAACTTCAACCATTACTTCTTTATCTTCTACAACAGGGATAGGATCTTCAATAGGAGTTTTTTTGATTTCCTCAACAGGTAGATTTTGAGTAATTGGCGGGTCAGGTTTTTGTAAAGTATTTTTCATCTTGAAAGCTCGTATTGATAGTATGGCAAAAAGTATGAAAACTGCCGCGAAGATTGCGACACCCATTTTCTTATAACTTGATTTGATTCTCGAATTATCATATTTTGCCGAGTCCGTCAATGGCAAGAGCGAAAGTTCCTCTTCCTCCGGTTCACCTCTTATCTTTTTATAACATTCAATCATGGTTTCAGAGTCAAGTCCAACAGCATCAGCATATAGTCTCAAAAAACCCCTGATATAAACATCACCGCCCGGTATTGCGGAGAAGTCGCCTTTTTCAATAGCTGCTATATATTTCCCCCTTATTTTTGTCTCCTTTTGTATTTGTTCCATTGATACATGAGAATCCTCTCTCACGTTCTTTAAATATTTACCCAGTTCTTTAGGACCTTTTATATCACCAATTTCAAAACCCAATTATTCCACCCCCCTGTTTTTATATTCCCAAGTCAACTGTAAAATATTACATCTTTGAGGGTATAGCATTCCAAATTAGGACAATACTAATTAATATTTTTTTCAAATTGTTCCCTAGTAATTAGTATTTCTCTGGGTTTGGTACCTTCAAAACCACCTACTATCCCTCGTTGTTCCATGTCATCTATAAGTCTAGCCGCTCGTGCATATCCTATTCTTAACCGTCGCTGAAGCATGGAGATAGAAGCCTGACCACTGTCCAGGATCACTGATACTGCTTCTTGAAATAGTTCATCAGTATCCTCATGTTTCTTCTCAAGCTCTATTTCATTAAAATCGGATAGATTCTTTTCATAGGTGGGTTTTTTTTGTTTTTTACTATAATTAACTAGTTTTTCCACTTCTTCCTCAGATATGTAAGCTCCTTGGATTCTGGTAGGTTTGGAAGCCCCTACGGGAAAGAAAAGCATATCACCCTTACCAAGGAGTTTTTCGGCACCGGAGATATCTAAAATAGTTCTGGAATCCACTTGAGAAGAGACCGCAAAGGATATTCTGGACGGAATATTGGCTTTAATCAAACCGGTAATTATATCTACTGAAGGTCTTTGCGTAGCTACAACCAAATGTATGCCAGCAGCTCTTGCCATCTGAGCAAGTCTGCATATACTGTCCTCTACTTCTCTTGGAGAAATCATCATTAAATCAGCTAATTCATCTATTATTACCAATATCTTCGGCATCGGTTTTTCGTCATTTAATTCATTGTACCTGGTAATGTCACGAACACCTTCCTCAGCAAAGGTCTGATACCTTCTTTCCATTTCCGTTACCATCCAGTTTAGAGCTATAGCTGCTTTTTTAGCGTCGGTAACTACAGGAGTTAATAGGTGAGGAATACCGTCATATACAGCCAGTTCCACCACTTTGGGATCTACCATCATAAATTTTACTTTATTTGGATGCGCTTTATATAAAATACTGGATATAATGGTATTTATGCAAACGCTTTTTCCCGATCCGGTAGCCCCAGCAATTAAAAGGTGGGGCATTTCTGATAGATCGGTAACCACAGGATTGCCACCGATGTCCTTGCCTAAAGCTATAGTAAGCTTAGATGCAGATGTATTAAATTCCTCCGATTCTAATACATCTCTTAAATATACAGGAGACTTCTTTTTATTCGGAACTTCAATGCCGATTGCCGCTTTACCAGGAATAGGAGCCTCAATTCTCACATCTGACGCTGCTAAACTTAAGGCTATATCATCAGCTAAGCTTACAATCCTACTGACCTTTATACCCGGTGACGGCTGAATTTCAAATCTCGTTATAGTCGGACCGCAATTTACTTGTATTACTTTCGCCTGCAATCCAAAACTTTTAAGTGTATTTTCTAGAACTTGTGCATTATTTAATAATTCTCTTTCACTAAAACCGCTTTGTTTTGTGGTGCTTTTACGAAGCAAAGATAACGGAGGCAGTTTGTACTCTATTTCTCCTTCACTGTCATCATTTATAATAATCGAATCTTCTCCAGCATCCTTTTCTTTCTTGGGCTTTTCTGTTTGTTTTTCTTTCTGTTTGTCTAAGGCTGCGTTTTTCTCTGTTTCTAGGCTGTTGCAGTGATAAACTGAAGGTAAATCCTCCATCGTTGTATTATTTACGACTTTTATTTTATCGTTCTGCGTCGGTGGATTTATGGGAATGTTTTTGTTTTTTTGTGGCAGTTTTATTTTTTTAGCTATAACAGTTATTGGTTTTCCAGTAACTAAAATAATCCCAATTATTATAAAGGTGATCATAAGAATCGTTGAACCTGTGGTACCAAAAGTGCTTATTAACAGTGATAAACCAGTTTCGCCTAAAATTCCTCCCCCAATTCCTTCGTTGCCCATATCTGCACTTTCCCTTAATCTCTCAATGAAATTCATATCAAGCAAAGTTGCATGAGTTTTTAAATGAAACAAAAAAACTACCACTGAAAAAATAACAATAAGCCCAATAATTCGAAAAGACATTCTTGGCTTTTTCTTATAATACAAGCAGTATATGCCTGCTAAAATTATCAGTATCGGTATTAATACAGCTGCTTGACCGGAAAATCCTTTTAGGTTTTTGCTTATAAACCTTCCCACCGCCCCCACGGCATTTGTATATATCGAAAAAAAACCAAGTACACCGAAACTAATTAAAAGTAGACCGTTGATTTCCCATCTTATATTATTTTTTATATTTTGTGTTGATTTAGCCATTTCGTTACACCTCAATAATTTTATTCTCCATATTTTTTAAAAATCCTTTCTTGTTATATAAAAAGGCTTCCGCACGAAGCTTTAAAAATGAAAGAAATATAAATATTTAAAGTTAGGTTATTTATAATAGCATGTTTTTACAAATTATAAAAAGGCCCTAAGGCCTATTTATACGAAAACGTTATTATTTTTCCTGGTGAAAAGCTTGGATTTAAATAATCCTGCGGATCACTGCTGAGTAGTCGGACTATCTTCCCTTGATTTATACCTACTGATTCTACAACTAATGTAACACCATCAACGTCAATTTCTTTATATTCATACTTTTTGTCAATTCCCTCAAGCACTGTTTCTAAAGGCATTAATGTATACAATAGCAATTAAATCACCTTATCTGCTTTTTATCATTTCTTCCAATTTTTTTACTGCTGCACCTATACCTCCCACCTCGTCAATTAATCCGAATTTTACCGCATCAGAGCCAACTAGTACAGTTCCTATGTCCCTGGCAAGTTTACCGGTACTAAACATCAATTCCCTAAAAGATTGCTCATCAATATTTGAATGCTCTATGACGAATTTAATGACTCTGTCCTGCATTTTATCCAGATATTCGTAAGTCTGAGGCACACCTATTACGAGGCCTGTAAGCCGTATAGGGTGAATAGTCATTGTAGCTGTTTCGGCAATGAAAGAATAATCACTTGCCACAGCAATAGGTACACCAATGCTGTGACCTCCTCCCAAAACTAAGGATACGGTGGGTTTTGTCAAACTCACGATCATTTCTGCAATGGCTAGACCTGCCTCCACATCACCCCCCACTGTATTTAGTATAATCAATAAACCTTCAATTTTGGGATTTTGTTCAATTGCCACCAGTTGTGGAATGATATGCTCATATTTGGTAGTTTTATTCTGCGGTGGTAGTACTAAATGACCTTCAACTTGTCCAACTATGATTATTGAATGAAAATTGCTTTCCGTCTTCGGTATCTCTAATTGGCCAAGTTGTTGCAATGTATCGGCTACAGGGTCTGTTGATGATTGATCATTTGGTTTTTCAGAAGGTATTTTGTTGCAAATAAATCCGTCATACTGTAACATTAAACCATCCTTCCAGAGTGTTTATGATTATTCTGTGATGTTTTATAATAAATATACAAAAAAAGTATGACAAAATTTTTGTCATACTTCCATGATAATCGGTAATATCATAGGCCTTCTTCGGGTCTGTTCAAATAAAAACTTGCCTAAATGCTCTCTTACTTGAGATTTTATTGTCGACCATTCACTGATGTCTTCTTCTATGCATTTTCTTAAGGCTTGTTTAACTTTTTCGCGTGCTTGCTCCATAAGCTCCTCAGATTCCCTTACATAAACAAAACCTCTGGATATTATATCCGGGCCTGCAATCACTTCTGTAGTTTCCTTATCTATGGTGACAACGACAATTAAAATGCCATCCTGTGAGAGCTGCCTACGATCTCTCAAAACTATATTACCCACATCACCTACGCCAAGACCGTCAACAAGGACTTTACCAGCAGTAACTCTTCCTGATATCTTACCGGAATCTTTGGTGAACTCCAAAACTCTTCCGTTTTCTGCAATAAGTATATTTTCCGGCGGAATCCCTACTTCCGCAGCTAGCTGTGCATGATGAATAAGATGTCTATATTCCCCATGAATGGGAATAAAAAACTTGGGTCTTACGAGATTAAGCGTGAGCTTTAATTCTTCCTGACTGGCATGGCCGGAAACATGAACACCGGATATTGCTTCATATATTACATTGGCACCTTGTCTAAATAGGTGGTCAATAGTTCTTGCTACAAATTTTTCATTTCCTGGAATGGGACTTGCTGAAATCAATACCGTATCTCCCGGCATAATTTCAACCTTTTTATGCTCGGACATAGCCATACGGGTTAATGCAGACATAGGTTCACCTTGACTTCCGGTAGTAATAATAACAACTTTTTCTTTTGGTAATCTATTCAGTTCATCCAAGTCCATCAATAGAGATTTTGCCACAGTAAGATAGCCCAATTCAAGAGCGGTATTTACTACATTTACCATGCTTCTGCCTATCACTGCAACTTTTCTGTCATTCTTATAAGCTGCATCAAAAATCTGTTGAATACGATGTATATTTGATGCAAAGGTTGCTACAATAATGCGATCTTCAGAAGTTCTGAATATATCTTCAATAGTGCTCCCTACTACTTTTTCGGACATGGTGTAGCCTTCCCGCTCGGCATTTGTGCTATCAGACATAAGCACAAGCACGCCCTTTGAGCCAAGCTCCGCAAATTTGTGAAGGTCGGCTTTTTCTCCATTTACGGGAGTCTGGTCCAGTTTAAAATCTCCAGTATGACATATTATACCTACAGGTGTATGGATTGCAAGACCCACAGCATCGGGAATACTGTGATTAACACTGATAAAATCCACTGTAAAACTGCCTATTTTAACTGTAGTCGGTGGTTTTATCACATTCATGAAAATGTTGCTCTTTTTTAGCTTTGTTTCTCTCAGCTTGCCTTCTACCAAACCCAAAGTCAATTTTGTGCCATATAGTGGAGCATTTATCTGTTGAAGTACATAAGGAAGTGCTCCGATATGATCTTCATGGCCGTGAGTTATCAAAATCCCTTTTATATATTCTTTATTTTCTATAAGATAAGTTATATCCGGGATTACTATGTCTATACCGAGCATTTCTTCTTCGGGAAACATCAAACCTGAGTCGATCAATAGTATTTCCTTGCCATACTGTATAACGGTCATATTTTTGCCTATTTCGCCCATGCCGCCCAAGGGGATAATAAGCAACTTATTCTGTTCATTTTTTGACAATAAAAAAGCACCTCCAACAAATT
>DUNY01000182.1 GCA_012839145.1 Thermoanaerobacterales bacterium | reverse complement strand
GGTGGCTACAGCCACGTCAAAATCAAGAAAACCACCTTCAACTTTGGCTACCATATCGTCGGACCCTGCAAAATCTGCTCCGGCTTCCTCAGCCTCTTTGACTTTGTCCCCTTTAGCAAAAACCAACACTCTGACGGTTTTACCGGTTCCATGGGGAAGAGTGACCGTTCCTCTGACTTGTTGATCCGCATGTTTTGGATCAACACCCATGCGAATTGCTACTTCGATGGTTTCGTCAAAGTTCTTTACGGCTGTTTTTTCTACAAGCTCTATGGCTTCTTGAACCTCATACAGTTTTGTTCTATCAACGAGTTTTAAAGCTTCCAGATATTTTTTACCATGTTTAGCCATATATTTATAACCTCCCTGTGGTATTAGCGGAAAAATCCTCCCACTTATAACTTTATACTACTGTAATACCCATGCTGCGGGCTGTACCTTCCACCATTTTCATAGCAGCTTCTATAGTATCAGCATTCAGATCAACCATCTTCAATTGAGCTATTTCCTTAATATCTTTTTTGCTAACCTGGCCTACTTTGCTCTTATCGGGCTCTCCTGAACCCTTATCAAGACCTGCCGCTTTTTTTAATAGTACCGATGCCGGCGGTGTCTTTAATATGAAAGTAAAAGACCTGTCTTGATATACTGAAAGCTCAACAGGTATTATTAAACCCGCCTGGGGTGCCGTCTTTTCATTGAATTCTTTACAAAAATTCATTATATTTATCCCTGTAGGACCAAGAGCAGGACCTACTGGTGGAGCAGGTGTTGCTTTTCCGGCAGGAATCTGAAGTTTAACCACGGATACAACCTTTTTTGCCATTGGCGCACCTCCTGTTTAACTACTTCTAAATTTTTTCTATCTGATCAAAACCTAATTCTATAGGGGTCTCTCTTCCAAACATAGAAATTAAAACCTTTAACTTATGTTTGTCTTGATTTATTTCTATGACCTTCCCTACAAAGTTTTCAAAAGGCCCTGATGAAACTTTTACATTTTGACCCTGAGTAAAATCTATCTTCTGTTTTGGTTCTTCTATCCCCATTTGTCTTAAAATCAGCTTGGTCTCGGATTCCTGAAGGGGAATTGGTTTACTGCCTGCTCCCACAAAGCCGGTAACTCCCGGTGTGTTTCGCACTACATACCAAGAATCATCGGTCACTATCATCTCAACCAACACATAACCGGGAAAAACCTTGCGTTGTATGACTTTTCGTTTGCCATTTTTCATTTCTATTTCTTCTTCCATAGGAACAAGAACCCGGAATATTTTGTCCTGCATCCCCATGGATTCCACACGTTTTTCCAGGTTAGCTTTTACTTTATTTTCATAACCGGAATAAGTATGAACTACATACCAATTTTTAGACATACTACCGGGCTGTGCCCAACCTCCTTCAATCATCGGAGAATTAATGATATCAATTTGTAAAGGATAGAATCAGCTATCCATATAAAACCACTGACAATGGCTACAGATACGAAAACCACAATGGTATATGTGGTAAGATCGCTCTTTGTCGGCCATGTAACCTTTCTCATCTCAGACCTTACTTCTCTAAAAAATTTCCCAGTCCTTTTTACGATGCCCTCCTTAGCCGCTGCCATAATACAATCCTCCTAGTTTTTATTTAGTTTCCTTGTGCTGTGTATGTTTTCCGCAGCGTCTGCAGTATTTATTGAACTCCAGTCTATCGGGGTTGTTCTGTTTATTTTTCTTTGTAAAATAATTCCTTTGTTTACATTCGGTACATGCTAATACTATGTTTACCCTCAATGAGTACACCTCCTAGTGCTTCGTTTCTATAAGTGCAAGGATTTTTCGCTACTTAATCACTTTAATAAATTTATCATAATTAAGGTATGTTGTCAATAAAGACTAAAAAAATAAGGGGAATCTCTCGATTCCCCTTATTTTCGCTAATTTTCAATTATCTCAGCTACTACACCTGCTCCTACTGTCCTGCCGCCTTCACGAATAGCAAATCTTAGTCCCTGTTCAATTGCAATCGGTGAAATGAGCTCAACATCCATGACTACGTTGTCACCGGGC
>DUNY01000058.1 GCA_012839145.1 Thermoanaerobacterales bacterium | reverse complement strand
TTTTGAACAACTTTTTCCGGAGCATTAGCTTTTATCTACTGATAATCATTCTGGTCCTATCATTAGTTCAATGGTATTCCAACCAGGAAACAGCTCAGGTAAGGATAGGATACTCGGAATTGATCCAGCTCATAGATAAAAACCAGGTTTCAAAAATCAAAATAGTTGAAAACAGCATAAGCGGTACCTTAAAAGATGGGCGAAACTTTGTAAGCTACGTGCCGGATCTTACGACTTTTATGGAAAAAATAGATCAACCTGCCAGAAAAGGAGAATTAATCGTTGAGTCAGAGCCTAAGCCCACCACTCCCTGGTGGACGCAGATTCTGTCACCGATTTTACTCATGGTATTTGTCATAGGTGCCTGGTATTTTTTCATGCAGCAAAGCCAGGGTGGCGGGGGCCGTGTTATGTCATTCGGCAAGAGCAAGGCAAAACTCCATACTGAAGATAAAAGACGGGTGACTTTTAAAGACGTGGCGGGAGTTGAAGAAGCAAAAGAAGAACTGGAAGAGGTAGTGGAGTTTTTAAAACAACCAAAGAAATTTATAGAAATCGGAGCACGGATTCCCAAAGGTGTTTTGCTTATAGGCCCTCCGGGTACCGGAAAAACATTGCTTGCTAGGGCTGTAGCAGGGGAAGCCGGAGTCCCGTTCTTTAGCATAAGCGGCTCAGACTTTGTGGAGATGTTTGTAGGTGTAGGTGCTGCAAGAGTAAGAGACCTGTTCGAACAGGCCAAGAAAAATGCACCGTGTATTGTGTTCATCGATGAAATAGATGCCGTTGGCCGTCAGCGAGGTGCAGGCCTTGGCGGTGGCCATGATGAAAGGGAGCAAACTCTCAACCAATTACTGGTGGAGATGGATGGCTTCGGTATCAATGAGGGTATAATCATCTTAGCGGCTACTAACCGCCCTGACATTTTAGATCCTGCTTTGCTTCGTCCTGGCAGATTTGACCGGGAAGTGGTAGTTGACCGTCCTGACGTAAAGGGAAGAGAAGAAATACTTAAAGTCCATGCTAGAAATAAACCTCTTGACGAAGGTGTTGAACTGTCGGTACTTGCTCGGAGAACACCCGGATTTACCGGTGCTGATTTGGAAAACCTTATGAATGAAGCGGCACTTCTTTCAGCTCGCCGTGATAAAAAGAAAATAGAAATGCCCGAACTGGAAGAAGCAATAACCAGAGTCATTGCCGGGCCTGAAAAGAAGAGTCGGGTTATGACCGAAAGGGAGCGCCGCTTGGTAGCCTATCATGAAGCGGGGCATGCTGTAGTTGCTCAGCTGTTACCTACGGTGGATCCCGTACATGAGGTATCAATAGTACCTCGGGGCAGAGCTGGGGGATATACTATGATTCTACCAAAGGAAGATCGATTCTTCATGGGTAAAAGTGAACTAATGGATCAGGTGACTCATCTGCTGGGAGGTAGGGTATCGGAAGAGTTGGTGTTAAATGAAATAAGTACCGGCGCTCAAAATGATTTAGAGCGGGCAACTCAAATAGCCCGAAAAATGGTAATGGAATTCGGTATGAGTGAAAATATCGGTCCCATGACCCTAGGGCATAAGCATGAGGAAGTTTTCCTAGGAAGGGATCTTACTCAAGGCAGAAATTACAGTGAGGAAGTTGCTGCATCTATTGATAAGGAAGTACGAAGCATTATTGAGAAATGTTATGATACTGCCAAGCGGCTTCTTTCTGAAAACATCAACAAGCTCCATAAAGTTGCTCAGGCCTTACTAGAACGAGAAAAGCTTGATGAAGAGGAATTCTTGGAAGTTTTTGCAAATGCTTAATTTAAAGATATAGGATTTTGGAGGTTGCATTAATACTGCAACCTCTTTTTGTTTGAGCTTATAGAAACTTTTTTGAGGTGCCGTCATCTTCACCTGAGAAACTTTAAACATCAGAATCAAGTATAATTTCAAAACTGGCGAGGCAGTCTAAATCA
>DUNY01000373.1 GCA_012839145.1 Thermoanaerobacterales bacterium | reverse complement strand
TAGTCAGCTGCCTGAATTAGTTTTAAAAGAATATTCTCCACATCTTCACCCACATAGCCGGCCTCAGTCAAGGAGGTGGCATCGGCTATTGCAAAGGGAACATTTAAAATCTTAGCAAGAGTTTGAGCCAGAAGAGTTTTCCCGCTGCCTGTAGGGCCTAGCATTACGATATTGCTTTTTTGTAGTTCAACATCATCAATTTTGCTTTGGTAATTTATCCTCTTATAATGATTGTAGACTGCCACAGAAAGGGTTTTTTTAGCCTGTTCCTGACCTACCACATACTGATCCAAAATATCCTTGATTTCATGAGGTTTTGGTATGTCAGTAAAGTCCATTTCCCCGTCTTCGCCAAATTCTTCTTCGATTATTTCATTACATAGTTCAATACACTCATCACAAATATAAACGCCGGGACCTGCTACCAGTTTACGCACCTGATCCTGGGTCTTACCGCAAAAAGAGCATTTAAGCTGACCCTTTTCATCGCTAAATTTAAACATCTCGCACTCTCCTTTCCGGCTTACTTCCTCTTGTGGATCACCTCGTCAATCAAGCCATACTCCAAAGCTTCTTTCGACGACATAAAGTAATCCCTGTCTGTATCTTTATCGATTTTTTCTATAGATTGTTTTGTATGTTTTGCAAGAATTTCATTTAACAACTCTCTTAAACGAAGAATCTCTTTTGCATGGGTCTCAATATCAACAGCTTTTCCCTGAACTCCGCCCCACGGCTGATGTATCATGATACGGGAATTTGGCAGCGCATACCGCTTGCCTTCAGTTCCGGCAGCAAGAAGTACTGCTCCCATACTTGCGGCAAGCCCCATGCACATTGTAGAAACATCAGGCTTGATGTATTGCATGGTGTCGTAAATAGCAAGACCTGCCGTGACAGAACCGCCGGGGCTGTTAATGTAAAGGCGTATATCCTTATCAGGATCTTCAGATTCCAGATATAGCATCTGGGCAATTGCAAGACTAGCAATTGCATCATCAATGGTCGAACCTATAAAAATAATCCTTTCCTTGAGAAGTCTTGAATAAATATCATAAGCTCTTTCGCCTCGGTTTGTTTGTTCTACCACTATAGGTACCAAACTCACTTCAAATAACCTCCTTAATTATTCCGTTTTTTCGCCATCATCATTATTGTTGGTAGTATTAATTTCTTCCGATTCTACCATATCTTCTTTATTTTTTTCAATAATATTGGAGTTTTTAATGAGAAAATCAAAAATCTTTTCTGTCAGAACTGAATCCTTAATGCGGTCTTTATCTTCCGGTGTCAAAGTCTTTTTATAATCTTCCACTGTCTTTTTATATGCATCAGCTATTTCCTTTATTCTGTTTTCAAGTTCCTCATCGGTTACGGTAATATTTTCTCTTTTTCCTACCTCTTCCAAAATTAGAGATGATTTGACATTGCTTGCGGCTTTATCATGAAAGCGTGCTTTAAATTCTTCAGGAGTTAATCCTGTTGTCTGTAGATAGGTTTGCAAATCATATCCATTGTACTTCAATTTTATTGCAAAGTCCAACATTAGTCTGTCGATTTCATGGTTTATCATTACTTCTGGAACTTCTAATTCTGCAACTTCCATCAATTTATTAACAATAGAGGCTTTTAAAGAACCTTCTTCGATTGATTTGGCTTCCAGCTGCATTTTGTTTTTTATATCTTCTTTTAATTCATCTAAGGTATCAAATTCACTTACATCCTTTGCAAAATCGTCATCTAACGGTAAGAGCTCTTTTGTTTTGATTTCTTTCAAAGTAACATTAAAAACAGCATTTTTACCGGCTAGTTCTTTTGCCGTATAGTCTTCCGGAAAAGTTACTGTTATATCTTTAGCATCACCCGAAGCCATTCCAACAACCTGTTCTTCAAAACCCGGAATAAACATTCCTGAGCCCAATTGCAGTGGGTAGTTCTCTGCGGTACCCCCTTCAAAAGGTTCATTGTCTATGGTGCCTTTAAAATCTATAACAGCAATATCCTCTTTTTCAGCTGCTCTATCTTCTACCGCAACGAGCCTTGCATTTCTCTCCTGAATAATAGACAGTTCTTTCTCTACTTCGTCGTCAGTAACATTATACACAAATTTTTCTACTTCTAAACCTTTGTATTCCTCTATTTTGACCTCTGGCTTTACTATAACTTCAGCCGTAGCCATAAACGGTTTGCCTGCTTCAATCTGTTGAATATCAAATTGGGGCTGATCCACAGGTTCGAGTTTGTATTCCTCTACCCCTTTTTGGTACACTTCAGGCAAAAGTATCTTTGCTGCATCTTCATAAAAGACTTCCGGGCCGTAATGCATTTCAATAAGCTTTCTAGGAGCTTTTCCGCGCCGAAAACCGGGGATGGCAAAACGCTTGACGTTTTTTCTATATGCTTGCTCCATAGCTTTATCGAATTGTCCTTCATCGATCTCAAAGTTTAAGTAAGCTTTGTTTTTTTCTACCTTTTCCAGACTGACTTTCATTATGCTCCTCCTTGCAATTACCGTTAATTCATTTTCTCTCTCGTCGGTGCGATTATATTATAGCATAAAAAATTTATGCAATCCAAAAAATTTTTCTCAATAAAATAACACCTCGGTATGGACCGAGGTATAAAATCCACTGTATTCCAATATGGTGCGGGCAAGAGGATTTGAACCTCCATGGAAAATCCACCAGATCCTAAGTCTGGCGCGTCTGC
>DUNY01000336.1 GCA_012839145.1 Thermoanaerobacterales bacterium | reverse complement strand
TCATCTGATATCTCTTCCATGGTATCTTTAAGACGATTAGTCAAAAAGTTGAACATATATGTGAGCTTCCCTATTTCATCATTGGATCTGACCTCAATCTGCTGATTAAAATCTCCCCGAGCCAGGGATGCAGCCCTTTTTGTCACTTCCTGAATAGGCCCAGTTATTGTCTTTGAAAGGGCAAACCCCAATAATCCCGTCACTATGAGACCCAACAAAGTTGCCATAAATAGTATGGTTTTCGTATTGGAAATGGTATCATATATACTTTTCATGGAAGAAATCAGGTAGATTATACCTACAACCGTATCCTCGTTTTTAACCGGATATGCGTAGTACATGTAAGGTATTTTACTTTTGGAATCAATTCGGGTATCCTTTGCCGTAGTCCCAAAGGAAGCTTGGGTTATTTCCGGCGTAAGAAGCTTGGTGCCCTTTTGAAATCTAGTATCATCGGTAGATGTGATTATACTGGCAGACCCATCAAGAATGGCAATGCCAATCTCCTGACCAAACCCCCTTATGACATCGTTGATATCCTGTGGTCGTGGGATAGGGCTCAAATGTCTTTCAATATATCCGGAGATCAGCTGAGCTCTTCCGTCCAAGGTGTTTGAAAGGGTATCTATATGGTATTTCTCCAAGGACTGAACTAAAAAGACTCCTACAACTTCCATAGCCAGCAATATTAGCATAATGTATATGACTACCAGTTTCCACTGGATGCTCTTGAACATTCGGCACCACCTACTGCTTCTTGAAGTAGTAACCTACACCTCGTTTAGTGATAATATATGTGGGATTGGCAGCATCATCCTCCACCTTCTCTCGAAGGCGCCGAACCGTTACATCAACAGTACGGATATCTCCATAATACTCATAACCCCAAACTTCCTCCAAAAGTTTTTCTCGAGTAAAAACCTGACCGGCTTGGGTAGCAAGGTACTTAAACAGTTCATACTCTCGAAAGGTTAGTTCCAAGGGCTTTCCGTTTTTTCTTACCACATAGCTTTTTAAATCCAATTCCAGATCCCCTAACCTGATAACATCCGCATCATCCTCCGGTTCTGAAAGAACCACACGCCTCAGGTTGGCCTTCACTCGAGCCATGAGCTCCCTCATGCTGAATGGTTTTGTTATATAGTCATCAGCCCCCAGTTCTAGGCCTAAAACTTTGTCCACTTCCTCTCCCCGAGCTGTCAACATAATAATCGGACTGGTAATTTCTTCCCGGAGTTTCTTGCATACGGAAAAACCGTCCTGTTTTGGAAGCATAATGTCCAAAAGTATTAAGTCGGGGTTCTCTTTTAATCCTATATTTATAGCCTCATCACCGTCGTAAGCGACCAAGACGTCATAACCCTCTTTGGAAAGGTTGTATTTTAGAATATCTACGATGGGTTTTTCATCATCCACCACTAGAATCTTCTCGTTCAAAAATAACACCCCCATTATTACCTATATTCGTCACAAGTCGGGATTTTCCTTCTGTTTGAAATCGGACAGCTTTTTGGAGGAAAATCCCGTTGACCGAGTGACCGTTCTTAAGAAGCGCCATTATTCTTTTAAGCCCATCCACACCGTCGTTGCCAGCTAGAATATCGGTCATTTCCAAAGCGCCCAAGTATGCTCTAGGCACATCTGATAAATTGTCAAAGCTATGCATAATTTCCTCATAAGCATAGGCAAAATTCCCGTTAATTTCAAAATCATCATCAAGAGTGTAACCGGTTACCCGCCTTTCCTCATACTGGGCTACACCTTCGGTAAACCAGCGGGTGTGGTTGCCCCCGGTAAGAACGTCCACCACAAGATGAGTATATTCATGAACCATAGGCCCCTTCTCAAAAAATACCCTCTCTATATCTTGGGTTTCTTCAATCCAAAAACCCGGTGATTGAACATAAATAATACCCCGGTAGTAAACCCCCTGGGTATTTTCGTCCTTAGGCCAGTTAAAAGCCGATTGAAGGCTTAATCTGTCGGGGAATACCACAATGGGTATTTCGTTTTTTGGATAAAATCCAAAATCTTTTCCTACTGAATCATAAGTCTTTTCGGCTGCACTTATCACCGCCGGGATATAATCCCTGCTTTCGGGCTTAAAAAGTATGATAAAATGCGGTGTTACCTGAGAATCAAAGCCTTTTAACTTAAAAGTGACAATGGTCAGTGGCTCATGAAAATAATAAACTCCCGCAATGAGTATCATACACAGGAGTGCTATTGCAATCAGCCTTTTCTTCATCATCGCCTTCTCCTCCCCCCTATCATTATATTAAATCTCGACAGGATTTTCACTGGTAAATGATGTAGTGAGTCGGAGCAAGGCATTAAAATGGAATTAGCTTAATTTTTTTTACGCAAGAAAAAAGCGGCAAATGCCGCATTTTAAAAGGGGGGATCGTTTTGTTGTTGTTGCTGACTGCTTGATTATTATTATAAATGATTATTATTAAGGAATTGTTTCATTTATATTACAGTTATGTTACAATTTACTGGTTTTATCGACAAATGGCATTCCATTCTTTTATGCGTTAGATTTACTTGTTATGTGTTATACTTACTTGGCCACATTTGCTGGAATATAGCTGCACCATAGACACTTCTTTATTAAATTTATCTATTCCTCCATAATTTTATAAAACGATTGACCTCCAGCCCCGCCTGTCGAATAATTGCTCTTAAAAGACTACGGTCTAATTCTTCGCTTGCATGAACTGGTATAATAAATATACTGTCACTATAAATGCTTTTAATCACATAATGAATTCCCTTGACTCTTTTAACTCACAACCATCCTGATATAAAATGGCAATAGACTTACCGCTAAATACAGGAAGCTTTTCACCCATTAACCTATTTTTCCACCTCAACTTGGTTAACACCTATAAACTCCACTTTTTCAAGAATAGATTGATTTTCTTGTTCAAGTGCCTCAAGATATACTTCTATAGCCTCTTTCTCCTGATGAAATATCTCTGCAACGGTCTTCGCTTGTGTCATAACTGAAAGTTCCGACACTAAAGCAATATAGTAGCCATCTACTCCCTTAGTAATTATAAACGTTTAGCTTCTTTTCATTTAATTATCAGCTCCAAAAGCCTTTTTCTTATTTTTTACCACAAACAAAAAAATAATAATAAACTTTCCTGCATGCTCACAACACACCTCTTGCTTGTACTTATATCATATTTATATGGTGTCTTAAAGAATCCCGCTGGTCATTTTCTTGCCAAAACAACCCTGGCACCAAAATTGTTCAGTATGAACGAATCCGAAAAATGCAGCTGTTCATGTGTGATGCTGTAATAGAAGGGGTCTTTAACTCTGTTTAAGATCATTGATACAAAAGCAAAACTGGGATTTTCGAAAAGCTTTTCCTGCATGCCAAAAATAACTCTGATTCGAGAGCGCTTAACATATTCACCCAGCTCACACATAAAACCTAGATCAAAGTTGAGCAGTTTTTCGAATAGCAGGTCATTAACTTTTAAAACGTTATACACTTTTGTATAGTGAGCCATTTTATCTTCATCAATGCAAAATACAATGGGTGTCATAAATTTGGTCAGCTTCCCCTCGTGTACAGGTGAAAGTTTAAAAACAGAACCCATACCCATTCTCCTTGCAATACTTACCTGAGAAAATTACCCTTAAATATTAATGTTTCGATAGAATATTCCAAAATCCCTTCATTTTTTTACAAATAGGTGCAATCTGTATTTTTAAGAAATGAAACACATCGTTTAATATATAAAAAAGCGCGATATAGCTATTTGCTCTATCGCGCAGATGTTTTTCTGTTTTTAATCTTGTTCAATCATACTTTCTAACTTCTTTAAAACTCTGGAATTTATCTTATAGTTTAACCTAAATAGTAAGTCAATTAAAGGTTGGCTGTTAGATCCCACTATCAGGGAATCCAGATATATTTTATTTTTAAAGTTTGCTCATAAAGGCCTTTATTCTTTTCATTGACTCCTCCAAATTGTCCATGGAAGTTGCATATGCCATTCTCACAAACCCTTCACCGTTTTTGCCAAAAGCATTACCGGGCACTACTGCAACTTTGCCTTCCCATAAGAGTCTCTTTGCGAAATCCTCCGAAGAAATACCGGTATTTTCTATTGAGGGAAATACATAAAAGGCACCTTTGGGTTCAAAACACTTAAATCCCATTTCTCTAAGAGATTTAAGGATAAACATCCTCCTTCTATCATATTCCTCCCGCATATCTGCAATGTCTTTATCACCATTTTTCATAGCTTTTATTGCCGCAAACTGACCCATGGTAGCGGCACAAGTTACATTGTATTGATGTATCTTTAACATTTGGCCGGTTAATTCTTTAGGAGCAGCTATATACCCCAATCGCCATCCAGTCATGGCATAGCTTTTAGAAAACCCATTTATGGTAATGGTTCGATTACGCATTTCCTGAATCCTTGCAAAAGCTGTATGTTTTGTCCCGTATATGAGTTCCGAATAGATTTCATCAGACAAGACCAATAAATCATT
Source organism: Thermoanaerobacterales bacterium (assembly GCA_012839145.1). Classification (GTDB taxonomy): domain Bacteria; phylum Bacillota; class Thermosediminibacteria; order Thermosediminibacterales; family Tepidanaerobacteraceae; genus DUNY01. Next base: position 830 of record DUNY01000336.1, on the reverse strand, counting down.
TTTTGTTACAACTGTCGCAATCTTGTTAAGCTGATCTTGAGTCATTACCGCTCCTGTGGGATTATTGGGATACGGCAAAATTAAAAGTTTTGATCTTTCATTTATATATTTCTCAAGTATATTCGGCCTTAATATAAAATCATCTTCAGGATAAGTGGGAACATAAACCGGTCTGCCTCCGGCCAATATGGTGCATGGACTATATGATACAAAGGAAGGTTGGGGAATTAATACCTCATCACCCGGATCTATTAAAGTTCTTATGGCTAAATCAATGGCTTGGCTGGCACCTATAGTAACGATAATTTCAGATTCGGCGTCATATGTCAATTGATAACGGCGTTTTAAATACCGAGATATTTCTTCTCGAAGCTCAAATAGGCCTGCATTTGGAGTATAATAGGTTTTGCCATTTCTAAGGGCTTGTATTGCCCCTTGGTTTATATGTGCCGGCGTTGTGAAGTCCGGTTCGCCGATACATAAAGATATGACATCTTCAACCTCTTTTACGATATTGAAAAAGTGTCGAATCGTCGATATTTCAATAGATTTAGTCTTTTGTGATATATATTTGTTAAAGTCCATTTCTTATCCTCCCATTATTAAAAGATAAGCCCCACAAATACTTGCCCACGGCCATTACCTCGATATGCTCTTTGGTATCCTAAAAAAATCCCCAACTTAAGTTGGGGGAGGTAATGCTTTGCATTTACTTACATATTGCTTCCCGGTCAAAAGATATTTTTTTTGCAACCTTATTTTTCATATGTCTGACAAATTCCACATGATAAGGATGTTCAAGATAAGCATACAGTGCCTCTTTGCCTGCT
>DUNY01000354.1 GCA_012839145.1 Thermoanaerobacterales bacterium | reverse complement strand
AAATTACGATTTTGATAAGGTTATAGACCGCAGTAAAAATTATTCATCTAAATGGGATGAATTGGGGAAAATGTATGGTCGGGATGACCTGCTGCCATTGTGGGTAGCGGACATGGACTTTATGAGTCCAAAGCCGGTCATAGAGGCTATAGAGGCAAGAGCGAAACAAGGTATTTATGGGTATACCTCAAAGCCGGAGTCATACTTTGAATCTGTAGCTCGATGGATGAAAAAACGGCATGATTGGGATGTAAAAACCGATTGGATGATATTTAGCCCGGGAGTAGTGCCGGCTTTGAGTTTTATTGTCAATGCCTTAACCCATCCTGGAGATAAGATTCTAGTCCAGTCGCCGGTATATTATCCATTTTTTAAGGTCATCGAAAATAACGGCCGCCGGGTGGTCAATAATCCGCTGCTTTTTAATGACGGCCGTTATACAATGGATTTTGACGACCTTGAGGAAAAGGTCAAAGACCCACAGGTGAAACTCCTATTTTTATGCAGTCCTCATAACCCTGTAGGTCGGGTATGGACCGAAGAGGAACTGAAAAAGCTGGGGCGAATATGTATTGACAACAATATTTTAATAATATCCGATGAGATACATCAGGATATTTTGTATCCCGGTGTAAAACATACACCATTTGCATCGATATCTGAAGAATTTGCGTTAAATTCCATTACATGCACGGCCCCCAGCAAAACCTTTAACCTGGCAGGACTTCAAACTTCCTCCATCGTTATTCCAAACAAGATATATTATGATGTGTATAAAAACTTCATGACTCGGATTCATTTGCTTCGGAATAATGCTTTTGGGCTTGTAGCTTTAGAAGCGGCCTATACCTATGGGGAGGAATGGCTGGACCAATTCTTGGAGTATCTCGACGGTAACCTGAAGACATTGTCAGAAGGAATAGAAAAGGATATCCCTCAAATTAAAATCATTAAGCCTGAAGGCACTTACCTGGTATGGATGAACTGTCGGGAACTGGGCTTTGATTCAAAACATCTGAGCGATTTCATGATAAACAAAGCAAGACTGGCCTTAGATGACGGCTACTGGTTCGGCACCGGCGGAGAAGGATTTCAAAGAATTAACCTAGCCTGTCCCAGAGCTTACGTCAACGAAGCATTAACCCGTCTCAAGAAAGCCGTCGGCTAAGGTGCCTGGCACTTAACTTATTAACTTATTTCGTGATTAACCAAAGAGTCAGAGCGCGGTTTTTACGCTTTGGCTCTTTTTTTTTAGACGTATCTTCATAATGCCTTCATGGTATAATTAGCACAGAATTGCCACATCTGCCTTGAAAGATTTTAGACTTTTCATAACAATTTGTCTGCTATATAATTTAACATGAAGGAGGTTCTATAATTTAATGGACGAGCGGTGTGCACAGCTTCTCAGTCAAATTATGTCAGCGAAGAATCCGGTAAAAATATCGGAATTAGCTGAAGCCTTCAATGTATCTGCTAGGACAATTAGATATGATTTAGATAAGATTGATGACTTCCTTAAGGACAATGAATTGCCACAATTGAAAAGGAAACCAAATTCAGGGATAGAATATATTCCATCACATTACCAGAAACAAAGAATTTTAGAACTACTTGAGGGAATCAGCAGTTATAATTACGTTTTAACCCCCCTAGAGCGAAAAAAGATGATATTGACCGAACTGTTCCAGGCAAAAGATTTTATGACCATCGATGAAATGGCAAGCATACTTTCTGTAAGTCGAGGAACTGTGGCAAATGACCTGAAGGCAGTTCGGAAGTGGCTTTCAAAGCATGAACTTAAACTTGAGTCCTTACCACGTTTCGGCATTAGAGTAAAGGGCTGTGAAAAGGACATGCGCCGAGCCGTTATCTCTCTGCTATCTGAAAACATGGAAATTGAAAAAGCACTCAACCTGATTAAAGCTCCGATTAATCGTAGAATAAATATAGTTACAGACCGGCAGCTAAAAAAACTGTTTCAAGACCTGGATATATCACCTATAGAAAACGCCATCCGCTTGGCAGAGAAACAGTTAAAGACCATTTTTACGGACAATGCGTACTCAGGCCTGGTAATACATCTGGCTCTTGCTATAAAACGGATACAGCTTGATAAAAACATTGTAATGCCCGAAGAAGAGTTGTCACAGCTTAAACTTACAAAGGAATTTGCGGTGGCAGCCGGAATGGTGGCACAATTGGAGGAAAGTTACAATATAAGAATCCCCACTGATGAGATTGGTTATATTACTATACACCTCTTAGGAGGCAAGGTAACAGAAACAGATATATTTTCCAATCAGGACTGGATGAGATTGCAACTTTTAACCGACGAAATAATCAAAGGCATTGAGAGAAAGTTAAATGTGGATTTTTCCGCCGATGCAGAACTGTACAATGGTCTCATAAAACATTT
>DUNY01000318.1 GCA_012839145.1 Thermoanaerobacterales bacterium | reverse complement strand
TTGTAAAAGCTCTCTTTGCATTAAGAAAAGCTCTGACAGGCAATAGTTTGTAAAGGTAAAATTACTACAACAGGAATGGCATCAGCTGCCAAAATGGCAGCTGATTTTTAAGACTAAAGTTCTTAGCTCGAAGGTTTAACTTAAAAATATATGCGAAATAAGGGTATGATTTTTTAAAAATCTAATTTTGTGAAAAATGTGCTGTTAAATTCCGGATGAGCACTCAGTTCTATATACTGGATTTTATGAGACAGCATTACGGCACGTTCGTATTCCTTTTCCGAAAGCAAGGCTAACTTTGCTCCGACGCCTGCAGCGTTTCCGATTCCTTTTGTTTTTTCTTCCAGTTCTTTTGGAATTAAACCAACTTTACATGCACTTTCACGGTTTAAATAGTTTCCGAAAGCACCAGCCAGAAATACTTCATCTATATCATCAACTTTTGCGCCGTATTCTTTCACAAGTATCTCTATCCCAGCTGAAATTGCGCCTTTTGCCAGCTGAAACTCCCTGATATCCTTTTGATTAATATATACAGGCTGACCCGTTGCTGTATTTTTGGCAAGCACAAATGACGAGATGCCGTTTATTTTCTCTATTCTATTTGAGTGTTTTTTACCCAAATCATCTTTAATATCTTTCTGCTTTACAATTCTTCCGTTTTTATTCACTAAGCCTATTTTTAAAAGTTCAGCCACTGCATCTACAAGTCCGGAACCTGCAACCCCACGGGGCATTGCGTTCCCTATTACGGTATACTTATAGTCCTCACCCATGGATACATGATCAATAGCACCGGAAGCTCCCCTCATTCCACAGGATATTTGTACACCTTCGAAAGCCGGTCCTGCAGCCGTAGCACATGCAAGCAATCGATCTTTCGTACCAAGCACTATTTCTCCATTAGTGCCAATATCTATTAAAAGCTTTAATTTTTCAGTTTTATCCATTTCGCAGGTTAAGGCGGCTGCTACCGTATCTCCTCCCACAAAACCCGCTATATTTGGAAATACAAAGACTTTACCTGCAGGATTTATCTTTATTTTAAGCTCGTCCGCATCCACAATGACCTGTTCTGTTGTGACCGGTACATAAGGTGCAAGAGCTAAATATTTGGGCTGTATTTTTAAAAACAGATGCTGCATTGTAGTATTTCCGGCAATTGTAATGACATACACATCTGATTGTTTATAGTCTACTTTTTTCACTGCATTTTCTATCAGCTTATTTAATTCATCTATGATTTCTCTGTGTAATTTCTCTAACCCGCCGGATTTAGATGCAAAACTTATGCGGGAAATGACATCTGCACCGTATTTTGTCTGAGGATTTAGAGATGAGACTTGAGTTATTTCCTCCCCGGTTTTTAAATTTATAAGATACCCTGCTATGGTGGTAGTGCCAATATCAAAGGCCATACCCAATAATTTTTCACTAGTGTCTTGGCTTTCAATAGCCCGGACCTTGTCCCCTTCAATTACAACAGTAGCTTTAAAATCGCTCTTTCGTATTTGTTCAGGTAAATCTTGCAGCACTTTGAGGTTTGTCCTTATTCCTTTTTTCCCTACTATCCTATTCCAGTCATCACGAGTATCCTTTAAAGACGGAGGGGGTATTTCTAAATATATCTTTTTTATTAAAGGGGCTAAGAGTACATCCCGTTCTAAACCTTCAGCCAATATCTCGTGTTTCTGTTCTACAACCGGAATTTCAACGGTCAAATCCTCTTTTACCTTATATCTACAGGCAAGCCTTTCTATTTCTTGACCGTTTTTTTTGATGATTTTAAC
>DUNY01000482.1 GCA_012839145.1 Thermoanaerobacterales bacterium | reverse complement strand
TAACATTTGTAAAGGGGTGTTTTTAACTTTTTGTTTTATTTTACGAAGCCTGTCCCAAGGATCCTCGTTTAGAAAACGTATACAACTGTCAAATGTAGCTCCACCCCACATTTCTAAAGAGTAGTAACCTATCTGATCGAGCTTTTCAGCAATTGGTAGCATCTCATCTATTTTCATCCGAGTAGCTATGAGTGATTGATGAGCATCTCTTAGAATAGTATCAGTTATTCCAACTTTTCTTTGCTGCAATGTAATTCCCCTTTCTGAATTATATTTATTTGTCAGAGACCGTGGTCATGATGGATAGATTTACCCGCCATACAACGACAGCAGCATACCTGCAGCAATAGCAGAACCAATAACTCCTGCTACGTTAGGGCCCATTGCATGCATGAGAATGAAGTTACCAGGTTTTTCTTCCTGGGCTACAACTTGGGATACTCTGGCCGCCATGGGAACTGCTGAAACACCGGCTGAGCCGATGAGGGGGTTGATTTTGCCTTTTGATAATACATACATGAGTTTACCGAACAGCACACCTGAAGCCGTTCCCACGGAAAAAGCCGCAAGGCCTAACAGTATAATTTTTATTGTTCCCCACTGAAGGAAGTTTTCGGCACTGGCGGTAGCTCCAACGGTGGTGCCCAAAAGTATGGTAACAATGTTTATGAGTTCGTTTTGAACTGTTTTTGATAATCTGTCTACTACTCCCGATTCTCTAAACAGGTTGCCGAGCATTAGGCATCCTATTAATGCAGTTGCATCCGGTACTAAGAAGCTTGTTAGGATGGTTACGATTATTGGGAATATGATTTTTTCTGTCTTGGACACAGGCCTTAGCTGCTCCATTGTTACCTGACGTTCTTTTTTGGTGGTAAGTGCCCGCATTATTGGAGGCTGGATTATTGGGACTAAGGCCATGTATGAGTATGCGGCTACTGCTACCGGGCCCAGTAATTTGGGAGCCAGTTGGCTTGTTAAAAATATGGCTGTAGGGCCGTCTGCTCCGCCTATTATACCGATGGATGCGGCTTCTTTGAAGTTAAAGCCTAGAAGGCCTGCTCCCAGAAAGCTTGTAAAGATTCCAAACTGGGCTGCGGCTCCCAGTAGTAGGCTTTTGGGGTTTGCAATTAGTGGGCCAAAGTCTGTCATTGCTCCCACTCCTAAGAAGATGAGGGGTGGGTATATGTTTAACTTTACTCCACGGTATATCCAGTATAGGAAGTTGCCTTCTGCCATGAGGTTTGCTTGGGGTATGTTTGCAAGGAGCATGCCGAAGCTTATGGGAACTAGAAGTAATGGTTCGTATTTTTTTGCTATTGCAAGGTACATCAAAAAGCAGGCTATGAGTATCATGATGGCTTGTTCTAGGCTTACGTTGGCATATCCGGTTTTGCCGAAGAATTTTATTGTTTGTTCAAGCACGGTTTCTCCCCTCCAAGGATGTATTTAAGTGTTTTATTCAAAGGTTGCAAGTATATCACCTGTGTTTACTGAAGCTCCTTCGCTTGTGTCTATGGAGGTTATGACTCCGTCTTCGGGAGCGATGATTTCGTTTTCCATTTTCATGGCTTCAAGGATCATTATTACATCACCTTTTTGTATTTTATCTCCGACTTTTGTTTTGATTGACATTATGATGCCGGGCATTGGTGAGGTGATTTTTTGTTCGCCGGCGATTCCTGGGTTGTTGGGTTTAGGCTGTGGTTTTGCCTGTGGTTTGGGTTGTGGCTGTGGCTTAAGTTGTGTTGTTTTTGCTGCTGCGGAGGTGGCTGTGGCTTGGGTGGGTGCAGGGGTTTGGCCGCCGATTTCTTCTACCTCTACTTCATAAGTTTGTCCGTTTACGGTTATTTTGTATTTTTTCATTTTTTGTGTTTCTCCTTTCTCTAGCGTCTATATTAAAGTTTATTATTGATGTTGTAGATTCTCGATTCCATGCCCCATATGGGGGTTTTTTCATGGATTTTTCGTATGGCACCTATTTTTATATGTGTTATGGGTTTTCCCATGTATTCACTTATGGCTGCGGTGATGACTGCAATTAGTTGGGTGTCATCTTTTGCGTCGGTGGTTTGTAGGTGGTTTATGCTTTGTTCTGTGGTGTGTGCTTTTGGTTCCGTCTTATTTTTTTTTAGGTTTGTTCTAGGAGCAAATACTACTCTCATAAGTTCTAGGATGAGGGATAGTAGGTATAGTGTTACTAAGACTAAGCCCATGCAAAATATTGTGGTCTTTAGTGATTCTTGAAATATTTGTGCGGTTGTCATAGTTTTTGTCGCCCTCCTTTATACGGGGATGTTGCCGTGTTTTTTAGCCGGTCTTTTTTCACTTTTTGAGATTAGCATTTCCAGGGCTGAGATGAGTTTTGATCTTGTTGTAGCCGGTTCTATTATATCGTCAATGTAGCCTCGGGTTGCAGCTTGATATGGGTTGGCGAAGTTGCTCCGATATTCTTGGATTTTTTGGTTTCTTGTGGTTATTGGGTCTTGTGAGTTTTCTATTTCTTTTTTAAAGATTATGTTAGCTGCTCCGTCGGGGCCCATTACGGCTATTTCGGCTGTGGGCCATGCGAAGACTTGGTCAGCTCCTAAATGTCTTGAGCACATGGCTATATAGGCTCCTCCGTAGGCTTTTCGTGTGATTACGGTAAGTTTTGGTACTGTGGCTTCGGAGTATGCGTATAGGAGTTTTGCACCGTGTCTTATGATGCCTCCGTGTTCTTGGGCTACTCCGGGTAGGTAGCCGGGGGTGTCGGTGAAGGTTACAAGGGGTATGTTAAACGCATCGCAGTATCTGATGAATCTTGCGGCTTTGTCGGAGGCGTTTATGTCTAGGCAGCCGGCTAGGTGCTTGGGCTGGTTTGCCAGGATGCCTACACTGTGGCCGGAAAGTCTTGCAAAGCCGGTTATGAGGTTTTGGGCGTATAGTGGTTGTACTTCAAAGAAGTCGTTATCGTCTGCTATGTGTTTTATTATGTCTTTTATGTCATAGGGTTTGTTGGGGTCCATTGGGATTATTGTGTTAAGTTCGGGTATTGTTTTTGTGGGGTCATCGGTTGTTGGTTTGTATGGTGGATCTTCTAGGTTGTTTGATGGTATATATGATAGTAGTTTTTTTATTTGGTCAAAGCATTCTTGTTCGGTTTGGCTGATAAAGTGTGCTACGCCGCTATTTTGGTTGTGTGCTGTGGCTCCTCCCAGTTCTTCAGGTGTTACTTCTTCGCCGGTGACGGCTTTTATTACTTGAGGACCGGTGATAAACATTTTGCTTATGCCGGATACCATGAATACGAAGTCGGTTAAAGCCGGTGAGTATACGGCTCCGCCGGCACAGGGGCCAAGGATTACGGATAGCTGGGGTATTACTCCGGAGGATAGGGTGTTTTTGTAGAAGATGTCGCCGTAGCCTTTTAGGGCGTCTACGCCTTCTTGGATTCTAGCACCACCTGAATCGTTTAGGCCGATTAGAGGTGCTCCCATTTTTGCTGCCATGTCCATGATTTTGCAGATTTTTGCAGCGTGCATTTCGCCAAGTGAGCCGCCTATTGTGGTAAAGTCTTGGGCGAATATGAAGATCAGCCTGCCGTCGATGGTGCCGTAACCGGTGACTACGCCTTCGCCGGGGGCTTTGGTGTTTTGCATGTCAAATTGGATTGACCGGTGTTCTACAAAGGCGTCTATTTCTATGAAGCTGTCTTTATCTAAAAGGTTTTCTATTCTTTCTCTAGCGGTAAGTTTACCACTTTGGTGTTGTTTTTGTATGCGCTTTTCTCCGCCGCCTTTTTCTATTGTTTCCCGCTTTTGGCGTAGGGTGTTAAGTTTTGTTTCTATTGTTTCCAATGTTGTTCCTCCTTATCTTTCGCATAGTTCTATTAAGATTCCTTTTGTGGTTTTAGGGTGGATGAAGGCTATTTTAGCACCTCCTGCTCCTATTCTGGGGTTTTCATCGATAAGACGTACACCTTTTTGTTTTAGCTCTTCAAGTTTTTGCTTAAGGTCATCTACTCTTAAAGCTATATGTTGAATGCCTTCTCCACGCTTTTCGATGAATTTAGCTATTGGCCCGTCAGGTGAAGTTGACTCTAACAACTCTATTTTGCTTTCGCCAACGGGAATAAAGGCCGTCCTAACTTTTTGTTCTTCTACGGTTTCAATGTCGGTAACTTTGAGACCCAGGATTTCTGTATATACTAGCATTGATTCCTCAATACTTTTAACAGCGACACCTATATGGTCAAGCTTTTCTATCATGTATAATCCCTCCTTCAAACAATGATATGGCTCCGCATATTATACAAAAACAATATATTGGTAAAGTTTGTTATTTCACGTGTTACTTTTCAAGTATGGTATTAGCAGCTGAATAAGGGTCGATTTCCTTTTTTAATATTTTATCAGTAATAGTTTCGATTTTAGCGGAAAATGCTGTTATAATCTTCTTTAAATGGATTTCTCTGATTAATTCCTGTAGTTCTTGTTCGATACGTTCCTTTCGCTTATTAAAGAGCATGCCGTTATCCATTAATTGTTTATAGACTTGGTTAATGGTTTCATCAAGTTCTCCTATACCTTCACCTGTTACAGCAACGGTTTTTATTATGGGGGGTTTAAAAACATTTTTATTTGGATTTAAATCCAAATTCATTTCTATTTCAGTCACCAAACGGTCTGATCCGTCCCTATCGGATTTATTGACTAAAAAAATATCTCCAATCTCCATAACACCGGCTTTGATGGCTTGTACCTCATCGCCCATTCCGGGAATGAGAACTAATGCTACAATATCGGCAAGTTTGATTATATCAACTTCTGATTGACCTACACCTACGGTTTCTATTATTATGTAATCCATACCTGCTGCATCGAGAACCTTGACAGCATCATAGGACGCTCGCGAGAGACCTCCCAATGCTCCTCGACTTCCCATGCTACGAATGTATATATCTTCATCCAAGGTCAAATCCTGCATTCTTATTCTATCTCCTAAAATTGCTCCACCGGTGAAAGGGCTTGTCGGGTCAATGGCAATTATGCCCACTTTTTTATTTTTATCCCGGAATTTTTTAGCCAGCTGATTTACAATACTGCTCTTGCCGGCTCCAGGCGGCCCGGTTATACCGATTGTTACAGCATTGCCTGTAAATCTGTAGATTTGTTTTAGTATATCCGTTGCTTCTGTAGATTGTTCTTCTATAAGTGTAATGAGCCTTGCAATACTTCTCTTTTCACCTTTGAGGATTCTTTGCACGATGTTCATCTATTAAATACACCTTTCGGTTTAATCTTTAACATTATTTTTTATAAAATCCACAATTGAAGATGTAGGAGTTCCGGGAGTAAAGATT
>DUNY01000106.1 GCA_012839145.1 Thermoanaerobacterales bacterium | reverse complement strand
GCATATCAAAGGGAATCATCCAAAGCGTATTAGAAGAAATTCTTGACGAGGAAGAATCTCTTGCTGCTTGTATACAGTTGGCCGAAAAGAAACTAAACACTACCTACCGAAATGATGCACCTATAGATAAGATGAGAAAAGTCGTAGCTTTTTTACAGAGAAGGGGCTACCCCTATAGCATGATTAGAAAGGCTGTTGGAGGAATTTTAAATGAAGATTAGAGACAACATAAGGGGCTTTCCAGAAGAGGGAATGTTTAGTGAAAAGTTTGGATGGTGTGGTGATTTACAAGCAGAACCTGACATTTATAACTGATGGCGATTTATTTAAATTAACGGTCATATTTCCTAAGGCATGATTTTGGATGGAAGAGAAAAATTTAGAAGTAGTATAATTGCCCAAGGCAGTAAGTGCCGTAGACAGCCATTGGGGCAAATTGGTTCTCTTAAATCTGATTTATAAAATCTGTTTCGAGTTATAGCTTAAAGCAATGGTTGAGAGGTTTCTGTATTGAGTATAATATACATTGGAAAAAGACATCAAGACTTGTAAAAACAGGAGAGAGATTATATTGAAAACCCTTTTACCATACATGAAAAAATATGTGTTTTACGCAATTTTATGTCCTATATTTATGATTTTAGAAGTTTTAGCTGATATATTTATTCCTTACCTTATGTCTTGCATTGTAGATATAGGTATAGTAAACCGTGATATTGATTATATAGTAAAGGTTGGTCTTATCATGGTGGGGGCTGCACTGCTAGCTATGCTCTTTGGAATTATAAGTGCACATTTTGGTGCCAGGGCAGGTTTTGGGTTTGCTGCAGAGATTAGGCAGCAGGCCTTTGAAAAAGTTCAGGGTTTTTCTTTTGCAAATCTAGACCAGTTTACTGTTTCATCACTTATAACTAGACTCACCAACGATTGTAACACCATTGGGCAAGTTACAATGATGAGTTTGCGTATGGCCGTAAGGTCGCCTTTTTTAATGCTTTTTGCACTGATTATGGTACTTAATATAAACGCATCATTGGCAAGGGTTTTCATGGTTGCTATACCTTTAACGGCAATCATCATAGCCGTAATTTTGCCTAAAGCAAGGCCACTGTTTCAGAAACTACAAACCCGTGTTGATAGGGTTAATGCAATAATTCAAGAGAACTTAATAGGTATTAGAGTAGTGAAGTCGTTCAATAGACAGACACATGAAGAAAAAAGATTTAAGGAGAGAAATGACGCTTTAAAGAATACCGCACTTTATGCCATTTCCCTCGTTATATCGATTATGCCAATGCTAAATCTCATAATCTACTCTACTATTATTGCAGTGCTATGGTTTGGCGGCAAGCAGGTATCTGCTGGCACTATGGGTGGCGGTGAATTAATTTCGTTTATCACATATATTACTCAAGTTTTGATGTCACTAATGATGATTTCCTTCTTTTTTATGCAACTTCTTCGCGGCTCAGCATCAGTTAGCAGGATATTAGAGATATTAAGTACGAAGTCTGAAATAAAAGAACCTAAACGACCTGTAAAGAGATTGAAAGACGGTTCTGTTATTTTCAAGCATGTCAGCTTTTCCTATCCTGGAAGTCAAGAAAAAACCTTAAAAGATATTACCTTTCATATAAAATCAGGTGAAACTGTAGGAATTATCGGTTCTACAGGTTCATCTAAAACCACATTGGTGCAGTTGATACCTAGGCTCTACGATGTAGCAGAGGGCAGTGTTAAAGTAGGAGGAGTAGATGTAAGGGAATATGATATTAAAGCATTGCGGGATCAAGTAGCGTTTGTATTGCAAAATAACACATTGTTTTCAGGTACAATCCGTGAAAATATGTTGTGGGGCAACGAAAATGCCACTGATGAACAAATTATTAAAGCCTTAAAGCAATCACAGGCTTGGGAATTTGTATCAAAATATGAAGACGGGTTGGACCACAGGGTGGAACAAGGTGGAGATAACTTTTCAGGGGGTCAAAAACAAAGGCTTACAATTGCAAGAGCTTTGCTGAAGTCACCAAAGATTATAATACTTGATGACTCAACAAGTGCCGTTGACATGACTACAGATGCCAAAATCCAACAGGTATTTAAAACAGAATTAAAAGACATAACAACCATTATAATCGCACAAAGAATATCTTCAATTCAACAGGCAGATAAAATCCTTGTAATGCACGAAGGTAAAATAGAGTCAATTGGAGACCACAACACCTTAATGGCAAAATCCCCCATCTATAGAGAAATATACGAGTCACAGCTGAAAGGGGTGGCTGTGTAATGAAATCCCAATATGGCCATAGACGGCTTCGCCCGAGAGATACAAAAAGTACATTGATTAGACTGTTTAGCTATTTTAGATTTAATAAAGTGCTTTTTTTCGGTGGGATATTTTTTATTATAGTTTCAGCAGCTTCACAAATAGCTGCAAATGGTATGTTAAGCCCTATTATTGATACAATTGTAAAAGGCGAAAACATTGCCCAAGTAATCAAGTATCTCCTCATAATGGGAGCAATTGTAATTACCATTTCCTTTAGCCAATATTTAGGTAACCTATTTATGGCAAGATTAGCCCAAGAAACGGTTCACAAGATTCGTGAAGACATGTTTTCACATATGCAAAAACTGCCCATTTCCTATTTTGACAAACAGTCTCATGGAGATTTAATGTCTACTTTCACCAATGATGTGGATATGCTTAACCGTTCACTGGAACAAAGTGTATCTCAAGTAATCGTTGCCTTTATAACTGTGGTTGGTTCTTTTACTATGATGCTCATCTTAAGTCCGATACTTACCTTTGTAGTAGTTCTGATGCTTGGAGTAATGTTGACATCAGTCAAATATATAGGTCAAAAGTCAGCCCGAAACTTCCGCTTTCAGCAAGCTGCCCTTGCTGATATGAATGGCTATATAGAAGAGATGATGTCTGGTCAAAAAGTCGTAAAAGTATTTAACTATGAAGACCGGGCAATTGCCAAGTTTTTAGAAAAAAATGAACAACTTCGCTGGGCAAGTACCCAAGCGTCTACTTATGGTGTAATGCTTATGCCTATCATGGGCAACCTATCTTTTGTGATGTATGCCCTTGCATCAATGATTGGTGCCTTTTTAGTAATGAAAAATGCAATGAGTGTCGGCAATATTGCATCATTTTTGCAATACACAAGGACCATATCAAGGCCAATTACCATGGTTTCAAATCAACTCAACACTTTGTTTGCAGCCTTGGCAGGTGCAGAACGAATCTTTGATGTTTTAGATGAAGAAGTAGAAACAGATGAAGGCGATGTTCGCCTTGTTAGAGATGGAAAAGATGCTCCTTACTGGAAAGTCCCTAAAGAAAATGGTGAATATGAAAAAGTACCACTTAGGGGTTTTATCACTTTTGAAAATGTTAACTTTGGTTATGTGCCAGGTCGCAGAGTGCTAGACGACATAAACCTTTATGCAAAACCCGGTCAGAAAATTGCTTTTGTAGGCTCAACTGGTGCTGGTAAAACAACTATAACAAATCTCATAAACAGGTTTTACGAGATAAATGAAGGCACTATACTTTTTGATGGAATAGATATTAAACGCATTAAAAAACAGGATTTACGAAGCACCATGAGTATCGTGCTTCAGGATGTTCACTTGTTCGAAGGAACAATTGCGGACAATATCAGATATGGCAGACTCGATGCCAGCGATGAGGAAGTAGTGGAAGCTGCAAAGCTCGCCAATGCCCATTACTTCATCAAAAACCTGCCTAAAGCTTATAAAACAATGCTTACAATTGACGGCCAAAACCTTTCCCAAGGTGAACGTCAGCTGCTTTCTATTGCAAGGGCAGCAGTTGCTGACCCCACCATACTCATCCTTGATGAGGCAACATCATCTATAGATACAAGAACGGAAAAACTTATAGCAGAAGGTATGGATAAACTAATGCAGGGCAGAACCACATTTGTAATAGCCCACCGCCTGTCTACCGTTCGTGATGTCAATGCAATTATGGTAATAGAACAAGGCAAAATAATAGAACGAGGAGACCATAAGGACTTGATGAAACAAAAGGGACGTTACTATGCACTAAATACCGGTGCATTTGAATTAGAATAGGTGTATACAATAAAAGGCTCGAAAAGGCCTTTTTTGTTCTATAAGTTTTTATCGTGTCTAAAAAAGAGGATTTTCATATTTATTATTGTATAGTAGCATCAAGAACAGTATGCATAGATACAGGAATTACGTGTGGTGAAGCCTAATTGTGGGTTGGCAGATTTATATTTAATCCGGAGAGAAAGGATGATAAGTATGAGGATTACTGCCTTCGTTGGGAGCTCCCGCAGGAAAAGCACTTATAATGCTGTAGAACAATTCATGTATAATGTAGGTTCCCTTGGTGAAATTGAGTATGAAATCATCTTTTTAAGCGACTATAACCTGAAAACCTGTCAAGGATGTAAAATGTGTTTTGATAAAGGCGAGGAATTCTGTCCCTTAAAGGATGATAGGGATATCTTGATTGATAAAATTCTAAATTCCCACGGAGTGGTATTTGCATCCCCGAATTACTCTTTTCAAGTCTCCGGGCATATGAAGATATTCTTGGATAGACTCGCATTTTTACTCCATAGGCCCCGCTTTTTCGGGAAGGCCTTCACCAACATTGTTGTTCAAGGTATATATGGCGGCGACAAAATCGTAAAATATTTAGATTTTGTTGGTAAGGGACTGGGCTTTAATATCGTTAAAGGATGTTGTTTAACAGCATTGGAGCCCATGACGATTAAGGAACAAAAAAATATAGATAAAATTCTTGACAAACAGAGTAGACAATTCTATAGGAAACTAATAAGCCAAAATTATCCTGTTCCGTCATTGTTCGGGCTGATGATATTCAGAATGACTCGGACCGGAATAAAATTATTGCTTGACGAAAGCAATCGTGATTACACTTATTTCATGGAAAACGGTTGGTTTAATTCTGACTACTATTACCCTGTAAAACTTGGTTTATTTCGCAAATGGGTCAGCAACGTTTTTGACCTTATGTCAGCTTCAAAGACGAAGAGTACGAGCAAATCCAGTTATAGTTAGCACATCAATCTTAGATACTTCTAAGTAATCTATTTAAGAGTAGATAAAGTTCATTAAGAAAACACTCCGAGGACGACGACTTATCAGCCTCTCCAAACTTGAGGGCGACTATATAAGTTATATTGGATCTACCGGTGATAATTAAGGGAAATTACAGAACAAGCTTGATAAAGCCCTGGGGGAATCGTGCTAGGTTTTCTTATTTCAAGAACTTAATATTCTATGTTTTATTAAAGAAGCCTTCAGTGGGAAAGGTGGAAACTCTCACCTAAACTGAAGGCTTGGTAGTGTAAAGGTTATGAACATTTATTAGTGTAAATAATTTTGTGGTGATAAATGGGTTTTTATTACATTCTTATATTTTTATTATTCTCCTAAAAAGGTCTCAATTTCATATTCTTCGAATTTACCTTGAATCCAAGTGTTATAGGAAGTGGGTAATTTCTCTTGAAGAAGAATTTCTTTTATTACCGCTTTATTCTCTTCATACGTCGCTTCTTTTGCTTGTTTTTTGTCTTCTACTTTAATGATATGATATCCGTGATTTGTTTTTACAGGGTCACTGATTTTTCCTATTTCTAATGAAAAAGCAGCATCTTCAAACTCCTGCACCATTTCTCCTCTAGCAAAATATCCCAGTTCTCCGCCTTGCTGGTTATTACCGGTATCTATGGAGTAATCCTTTGCCAATTTTGCAAAATCCTCCCCGGCTAGGAGCTTTTCCTTAACTTCTTTGGCTTTGTCCTCACTGTCAACCAAAATATGGCTGGCTTTTACCTGTTCTTTCTCATCAAATCTTTCCTTGTTTGTTTCAAAGTAAGCCTTCATTTCATCTTCTTCTATTTTCAAATCAGGCTCAAGCAGCCTCTTAATATTTAAGTTCATCTCGACATTCTCTTTTATATCATCCAAAGAGTAACCATACATTATAAGAAACTGTTCAAATGCTTCCTGACCTCCATATTGCTTCGTTATTGTATCCATTTCCTTTTGCACATCTTCCTCGGTGGCTTTAATATCCTGGTTTTTTGCCTCCAGCTCAACAATTTTGGTAGCAATTAGTGAATTCAGTGCTGTCTGGCCGTTTTCCTTGACTAAAAAATCATATAGCTCATCTTTTGTAATAACTTCATTATTTACCCGGGCTACTACGTTGTCCTCTGCTTTACCTGAGAATGCCTCTTTACCGCAAGCAGTTAAAATTGTGATTAGCACTAACGACATAGCTATAATCATAGCTAAAGACTTTTTGTTTATCTGTTTTTTAAAAATTTCCCTCACCCTTCTAGTAATAAAATTTTCTACTTATCTTACAGTTTATCAGTTTTTAAATACCTATGTCTATAGACTATTAATAATTTTATATCTGTCACTTCCTTCCATATTGATCATCGCAGTGTTCCCAGTAGTAGTAAGCACTCCTGTAAATTGCTGCCTGATGTTCTTACTCTGTCTCGCACAAAAGTCAGTATGGAAGTTGAGCCGAGCATCGTTCCTTAGCAAGGGAATCGAAGAATATTACTCAAAACTGAAGGAATTCCGTATTTTATATCGAAATAAAATAGTTAAGCATAAAAAAGAGTCAATCCAGTCTCTAAAGTTATCATTTACGATTCATTTCCTGTCGACAAAAAATACAACCAAGTTAGCAGCAAAAGTGTAGGGTTAATCAAAATCCACTGTATAAAGTTGACCAAAAACAGAACAGGTACAGTAATATATTCACGACATGGTATCGTGAATATATTAGGTTTTGTAGTATTATTTATGATATAGTGTTGAGAAAAAGACGTTAGTGTTAGTGGAATTCCATTGATATTTTAGTTAAACTGAATTTTGACTTTTGGTACCGAGGGTGGAACCAGCTCTGTGTTAGCAGGACTGTCCTTTGTGGATATCGTTCTGTTCCAGTATGGGATTTTTCTGCTTCACCTGTTATAATAAATGCAAGGAACTACCATATTACCCGAAAGGTGGCTGTCTAAGATGAGACTTATTAAAACTGTCGTATTATGTATTTTTGTTGCTGCTATTTTCATGATGCAAATAAATGTAAAGGCATATGGGGCAGATGATGTAGTTGCCACCTCCGCAATTGTCTTTGAAAATGGTTCTACATATGCAATCGATTTGGTTGATGAAGAGCGAGAACAGGGAAAAGTCATAATCTATACTAGAAATTTTGGGGAGTATACCAAGCCATTTTCCAAAGGCGTTCATGAGTTTGTTGTTGTAAATAACATAATTACATATAAGAACACCAATGGGGCCAAAGGAACACATATTCCATTAGACGGTTATGTCATTTCTTATACAGGGGATAACATCGAATTTATAAACGATATTCATATAGGAGAAGAAGCCAAACTTCTAAACTTGGAGATACCCAGCTTGCCAGATAAATACTTTGAGCTGGGAGATGTGATTGTACCCATAGATGATATCAATTCACAAAGAAGT
>DUNY01000363.1 GCA_012839145.1 Thermoanaerobacterales bacterium | reverse complement strand
GGTTTCTACTAACCTGCAAAACACAATGGTTTGCATAGCAGGTTTTGTACTTTCGGCAAAGGCGCTAACAGAAAATGGCTTTTTACGGCGTTTTATCGCGGGTCTGCTACCCAAGGCAAAGGATGGATATTTAACAACCTTCATGGGAGGATGGACCCTGGGCTTTGCGGTATTTGCAGCGGTGAGCCTTCTGCCTGGAGGACGAAACGGCTATTTTATTGGAATCCTGCTGCTAATTGCCGGTGGTGTTTTGACTGCTAGAGGAAGAAATTCGAACAAGGAGGTATCAGCGAGATGAAAAGAAAAACAGCAATACGTTGGACAGTAACTATTTTAGCAATTCTCCTGATGCTTTTAATATCTGTAAGTGCCTTGGCGGTAGAAAAGTTTGATCGCAAGAAATTCAGCGACTCCAATAAATATAGAATTCGCGCAACAAACACCGGTGCATTCTATGATGAAAGTGAAGATGATAACACGTTCGGCACACTTAGTGTAAGGTATGTAATAGATAACATGGAGGGAGAAAAGTGGCTTTCCGAAGCATGGAATCAAAAGGTGTTATTCAGCTTTGTGAAAACCCCCGCATATCTTCGGGATTTCGGGCCCGGGCGAACATTTACTATTATTCACAAAGTATACGACACTGACAACAAACTTGTAAAGGACGAGGAAAAAACAGTGGATTTAGCTGAAGGTAGATATTTCACCCAAACCAAAAAAAGATGGTGGGCAGCCAATGCAAGACCTTCAGAATCTTGGTTTACCAATAATATTTATGTGGGTATGAGATGTTCTATGAAAGCAAAAGAAAAAGAGCCCATAGATGAATATATAGAAGAAATAAAAAAGTCGTATATAGAAAGTGGGCCTGAAGAGGAAGAAAGGACCGTGGAAGAACTCAATATAAATGGTAGAAGAGTTATTTTGACAAAAGCGTATCATCCATTAATATCAAAACAGGGTAAAGACTATATGATAGATTCTCATACATATACATGGGAGTCTTCCTTTACAAATTGGCTCTATTACACAATTATAGAGCCCGAAGAGTTTCCCGAAATCTATTTAGTCGCCGTAACGAAAGTATCTACAGATTTTCGTTACGACAAAGCAGATGCATCCGGTGAAATTGACCAATATGCCGAAGATCTATATCAGGATTATCTAAAGCAGCTTAAGGTAACTCTTGATGAGGTAGCACTTGAAATGATAAATATCGAACCTGAGATTACTTATCTAGAGCCAGTCATAGGAAAGACAGTGGAAAAAAAGGAATCCCATAAGTCAGGCTCTATCGTAATCGACACTAAAGCCGACAAAGATGTCGGTGAATCCGATGTGAGTATCCCTGCCGCCCTTGCCATCGTCATCATAGGTAGTGGTGCGGCTTTGGCCGGGGCAGGTGCAGGTGGCAGTGGAGGCGGTGACGGAGGTGACAGCGGACGTAAAAAGAAAAGCCGCTACAAAATGTGTTTGCGCAAGGACTTTGGTGACGCAATCCATTATGATAAAAAGCCGGTAACAGTCTATGCCCGCATGGTGGAGGTAACTCCCGAAGGAGATGAAATAGACAGGCCGGACCTCACTGCTTCTTTAGATATATTCTCTAAAGAAAATTTAACGGTAGAAAGCTCTGGTATGGCAGGAAACTATCTGGGTGCCTTGGTTTCTGCAGAATCTCTTGCGGGAGGGCAAAATCCGGACAGTGGTGTTTTAAGCATCAAATTTAGCGGCGAAGGTGGTTCCTTCCAGAATAATGTGACCTTCCGTTTAATAGGAGACCCTTATATTTCCCTGGCAGGACCTAACCTTTCTGTATTAGTTGGGTCAGGGGAGAAGTTTACTATGCCCATTGAATTTGTT
>DUNY01000423.1 GCA_012839145.1 Thermoanaerobacterales bacterium | reverse complement strand
GCCGTCATGGCCAGGAACAAGAATTAATAGCCCCCCTCTTATACATTTTTAAACATTTTGGTCTGAAATAAGCCTGTTACTCTTAATTGTTCAACTTATGCTTCTATTACAGTTCCTACATTACAGAAGAAAAACTTTTCACCGAATTCCTGAGCCAAAACCATTGATGTTTTTAATCCGGTACAATGGGAAACTCCGATGTAATCAATATCATACTTTTTTAAAGCTTCAATGCTTTTTTGTTGCTGCTCTTTGCCTACTAAGCCCAAATGAGTCCCGCCTATAATTGCGCAAATGTGGTCCTGGCCGGTTTTTTTAATGGCATACTCCAAGATGTTTATTATACCGGAATGAGCGCAACCGAGTATTATGTACAGTCCCCTCTTGGTTTCAAGAACTAATGACTGGTCGTCCATAATGAGGTCCTGTTCAAATTGAGTACCTTTTCGAATTACAAGATCCTTATCTCCCTTTTCAAAATCTGTAATTCTTGGTATTTCCCCTGTCAGAGATAATTCGGGCACAATCTCTTGCCAGGTGGTATTGAATTTAAAACGGGCACCCTTGCTTTCTAAAACCGAACGTCTAAAGGGAATTCCGATATATCTTGTTTTTTGTTTCTCCTGTATGTGAAAGCTCTCTTTAAAAAGTTCGGGATGAGCAATAACATCTACCGGTCCAGTGACTGACAAGACATCAAGCAGACCTCCGGTATGATCAGAGTGATGATGGCTGAGCATGATGGCCTTGGTTGTAGATAAGTCGGTTTTGAAAAACTGTGCATTATTTATAATAGATTTACCTTGGCCCGTGTCAAAGAGGAAATTACCCTGGTTTGTTTCAATAAATATAGACCACCCGTGCTCTGCAACTGCGCCTTCATTACCTAATACACAATTTTCACAAAGAATCGTAGCTTTAAATTTCATTTAAACCCCTCTTTTTATTTTTTATCTGTTAATAGGATAATGGTCATAAGTCCATTATCCTTAATTATATAATAACACTCTAATTCTTGTAAAACAATCCCTACAATTATTGACGTATGTTCATAATGATAATATAATAATAATTATAATCACAAAATGATAGGTCAGTGAAAGGGAAGTATGAAAGGAGATAAACTAGGTGAAACTGTATTTAGACTGTATACCATGCTTTCAAAAACAAGCTTTATTTGCAACAAAGGATTTGGATGACAAGCTTAGGTCAAAGATTTTAAAAAAAGTTATGACTCTTTTATGTGACATAAGTTGGGAACTTACTCCAGATGAAATTGCCAATAAAGTCTACAATCTAATCCAGGAAGAAACGGGAATTGCAGATCCATATAAACAAATTAAACAACAGTGTAATAAAATGGCCATGAATTTGTATCCAAAACTAAAGGTAAAGATGAAGCAAATCAGGAAAAAGGACCGGCTATACCTTGCAGCAAATTTAGCTATAGCAGGAAATATTATTGATTATGGTTTGGCAGTTGAGTTTGACTTGCAAAAAACAATTGAAGAGGTATTGAATAAAAAGCCGGCTATTAATGATTTTGTGATATTGTCAGAAAAAGTTATGTCCGCTCAAAGCCTTTTGTATTTTGCCGACAATGCCGGAGAAATAGTACTAGATAGAATATTTATTGAGGAAATGATAACAACTAGAGGTAAGCCTTTTGATCATATTTCGTTTGTGGTGAAAGGCGGTCCTATAATTAATGATGCTATGATTAATGATGCTTATGAGGTTGGGATGGATGAGCTTCCCAATGTAGTTTTTCATAAAATAGGAAACGGTCAGGAAGGTACCGGGCCTAATCGATGGGACAATGTTGTAAAAGAATGGATGAAACAACATGATCTGGTTATTTCAAAAGGTCAGGGAAACTTTGAAGGTCTAAGTGAAAACAGCAATATAATTTTTATGTTAATAGCTAAATGTCCTGTTATAGCAAAAGAATTTAGTGTTAATGTAAAAGATACGGTGATTAAATATAATTGAGGAGGGAAAGCAATTGATAGTATTTGGTCCTGTTACATCAAGACGATTGGGCAGAAGTGTTGGGATAAACAGCAGGCGGAAGCTTAAACTTTCTCAGCCAAATGTTCAGCTCCAGTGCTATTATAGTTATCGAACTTATTCTTATATTGATTTGCTCGTTTATTATTCCACATACTTTTAATGCAAAGCATAGAGAAGATGTGGTATTCTTTACTAATTAATCGGATTCTGCATAAAATATTTACAAATACAAAGCATTTTTTGGCAATAAAAGTCACGATAAATATAATTTTTTGATATTTATCGTGACTTTTGTTTTTATTTATGACATTGATTCTAGTGTAGAAAGTAACTCCGGTGAAGATAACGGAACCTCTTCCTAAATCAAGACCTGTTGCTTTTAGCTTGGTCCTATACTACGCAAGGGTAGACGGGCAATTCAGCGTCCTGCCGAATTGC
>DUNY01000051.1 GCA_012839145.1 Thermoanaerobacterales bacterium | reverse complement strand
GTTACAGTTTTTGAAAAGGAAAAAAGTGATAAGTTTGGTGGCAATTTTAGAGTTGCTGCTTTTCCCCCCGCAAAACAAGAGATTACTAAAGCCTTGAGATACTATAAAGTCATGGGAGAAAAATATGGTGTAAATTACAAATTCAAAACAGAAGCAACAGCAGAAAAGATATTAAACGAACAACCGGATGTAGTAATTATAGCCACTGGGGCAAGACCTATAATCCCTGAAATACCTGGTGTTAATCGGCCCCATGTATCTACAGCCAATGAAATTTTATTGGGAAAAAAACAATTTGGAAATAAGGTATTGATTATTGGCGGCGGTATGGTTGGGTGCGAAACTGCTGATTTTCTTGGTGAATACGGGACGGAAATTACGATAGTGGAGATGTTGCCTCAAATCGCACAAGACGTTGTTTTTAATGTTAACTATCATTTACAAAAGCGCCTTAGCGATTATGGGGTTAAATTTGCAGTTAATACTAAAGTAAAAGAAATACTTGAAGACTCGGTTATGGCAGAAAAGGATGGCACTGATATAGAATTAGGCCCATTTGATTCGATTATATTGGCTGTTGGATTTACTTCGATTAATGATCTAGAATCCCAATTAAAAGATAAAGTTGAAGTGCATGTCATAGGTGATGCAAAAGAACCCAGGAAAGCCTTAGAAGCAATTTTTGAAGGATCACAGGTTGCGCTTAAAATCTAACGTTTATTCATCAGCTCATCTCCAAAGTAATGTATTGGCAAAAATATGTTTATAACCATATAACGTTTTTCTTATAAATAAAACTAGGAGGTCATCAAGGATGAACAAATACTATCCGCATTTGTTTAAAAAGGGTAAGCTGGGAAGTAAAATAGCTAAAAACCGTATAGTCATGTCACCCATGGGAGATAATATGGCAAATGCTGACGGCTCGGTAAGTGAGCAAGCCATTGCATACTATTCGGAAAGAGCCAAAGGGGGAGCCGGAGTAATAATTACAGGGGTAGTCTGCGTAGACTATCCACGCGGTAAAACCATAGCCTCTCAGTATCGTTTGGATGGTATAAAATATGTAAACGGATGGGCACGATTAGCCCGGGAAGTTCATCGCTATGGCGCCTTGCTCATACCACAGATTTCATATGTTGGAGCGGCAGGCGATATTGAAATTACTGAAGGATTGAAGCCCCATCGTGTCAGTGATCCGATTGGTCAAAGTGAAAAACAGTTACCGGGATCGAAGGTGGATGTAGAATATGATTCATCAGCTCAGCAGTTTCAAACGATTACACATGAAGAATTAAAACAGCTAGAACAAAAATATATCAATGCCGCTCGTTACGCACAGATGGCCGGTTGTGACGGAGTTGAGGTTCACTGTGTCAGTTATCTGATAGGTCAATTGACCACAGCCAGCATTAACCATAGGACTGACGAATACGGAGGCAGTTTGGAAAATCGCATTCGTTTCGCAGTGAATGTCATCAAAGGTATAAGGAAAACCTGTGGGCCGGATTTCATTATCGGAGCGCGAATACC
The DNA here is from genome assembly GCA_012839145.1 of Thermoanaerobacterales bacterium. GTDB lineage: Bacteria > Bacillota > Thermosediminibacteria > Thermosediminibacterales > Tepidanaerobacteraceae > DUNY01. The sequence continues at coordinate 339 of DUNY01000051.1, read as the reverse complement.
TGTCCATAAGTGGGAAACCGACGGCTTAACCGACGATGAAAGCATTCAGATTGCCAAAGCCTATGAAGCAGCAGGCTGTGATTTCTTTGATGCTAACAACGGATTGCCACCAAGCGTAACAGCTTTGATAGAAAGCCAGCGCTATGAACAAGGCGCTCGTGTGGATCAAGCCACACTCATTAAACAAGCTGTGAACGTCCCTGTTTTTGCAGTTGGAGCACTACGTGAACCGGATTTTTGCGAAAAAGTACTGGCTGAAGGAAAAGCAGATTTTGTCATGCTGGGAAGAGCTTTAATTGCTGATCCTGAATGGCCCGAAAAAGCAAGAACCGGTAGAGC
>DUNY01000483.1 GCA_012839145.1 Thermoanaerobacterales bacterium | reverse complement strand
AGTATTCGAGGTTTTTATTGAAGGGGCTCAGGAAGGATTAGTGATGGCCATAAAGCTGATGCCTTATCTTATAGGGATATATGTGGCAGTCGGGGTATTTAGAGAGTCAGGAGGGGTGGATGTTTTTGTAAAAATCTTGTCACCGATTTTAAAAATTATAAAAGCACCCACTGATGCCTTGTTTTTATCAATAGTCCGAAGTTTATCAGGGCCTGCAGCCCTAGGTATGACAATGGAGATTTTTGATAGGCACGGTCCTGATTCATTTATAGGGAGATTAGCTTCTACAATGCTAGGGTCCAGTGATACAACATTTTATATTATAGCGGTGTATTTCGGTTCTGTAGGAATACGAAAAACCCGTTATGCAATATTTCTGGGATTGCTTGCCGATTTTGCCAGTTTTGTAGCTTCAGTTTATATAGTAAGAAAGATTTTTTTATAAAAAAGGCTTCCATTGAAGAATTTTAAAATCAAGGAAGCCTTTCATATAAATATTTTAAATGGATTCAACAGCCTCTAAAGTAGTTTCGATGTCTTCTTTTTTAATCCAATAATGGGTTACAAATCTTACAGCTGAAGTGTATCCGCCGTTTATTAGAATACCTTTTTCATGAAGTTTGGCAGAAAACTCACTAGCAGTCATTTTAAGGCCGCTGATATCACAAATAACAATATTTGTCTGAACAGTATCCATATCAATTACAATACCCGGTATCCTACTTAGCCCTTGAGCTAAAAGCCGGGCATTATCATGGTCCTCATTTAGCCTTGTGGACATTTTCTCAAGTGCAACAATTCCGGCAGCTGCAAGAAAACCTGCCTGTCGCATACCGCCACCCAGCATTTTCCTAAATTTACGAGCCTTCGAAATAAAATCTTTGCTTCCCACAACTATAGATCCTACAGGGGCACATAGACCCTTTGAAAGACAAAACATCACCGAGTCTGCATACCGAGCGATTTCTTTTACAGGTAGTTTGAGATATGTAGCTGCATTAAATATCCTCGCTCCATCCATGTGTATGGGAATATTATGTTTTTTTGCTACTTCATGTGTGTCCTTGAGTATATCTAAAGGGATAACGGTACCACCGGCTCGGTTGTGAGTATTTTCCAGGCAGATAAGTGTAGTTTTTGGTTGATGAATATCATCCTCACGTATAGAGGTCTCAATATCCGATGGATCCATAACTCCCTTTTTTCCAGGAAGAAGCCTGGCCTGCACTCCTGCCAGCCGAGCTATACCACCAACCTCATAGGTAATGATATGACATTTTTCTTCAAGAATGATTTCATCTCCAGGCTGAGTATGTGTCATTACGCAAATTTGATTTCCCTGAGTGCCGCTAGCTACAAACATGGCAGCTTCCTTACCTAATATATCAGCCGCCATTTTTTCCAGCCGATTGATGGAAGGGTCTTCACCGTATACATCATCCCCAACTTGGGCATGATAAATTGAATCTCGCATTTCTTTCGTAGGTAAAGTAACTGTGTCACTTCTCAAATCAATGTATTTCATAAATGTGTCACCTCGTGTCTAAAATTGGTAATATAAAAGTATACATTCTATATAAAGAGAAAAAATCCTTTTTGTCAAAAATCTTTTAAAAGAACAAATATAAGCAGGTTATTTCCAATTCGCAACGAATATATTATTTAGACGTTAATCTTATAACTCTAAAGGAGGTTTATTCAATGGGTGGCAAAACCTTTATAAATGATTCGGTTTTTATTGAGATAGCCAAAGAAGCTATGCGCAAAGTCGAGGAAGTCTACAAGCAGGAGCGAAAGGGAGGCCTTGCAGGCTTTACCAGGATGTTTGTCGACCGTTTCGCGCCTCAGATAACGGTAAAGAAGACTGACCCGACGGAATTTGAAGAATCAGCGGGGACTGTATCCTTTGAAGTTAAAGTTACCGTGGTATATGGGGTAAAGATTCCTGAAGTGGCAGAAAAAGTCAGGGAAAAGATTATCAGCGAAGTGGAGACCCTTACGGGTTACACAGTGGAAAAAGTCGATCTAGTCATAGAAAGAATTATAAAACTTGAAGAACTCGAAGAAGAACAACCGGAAGAAACACCTGAATAACACTTTAATGATAAAAGGCGCTATTGCACAACGTTAAACCACTGGCTTCAGTGTTGAAAGTAACTCCGGTGAAGATACGATATCTCTCCTAAAAGTAAGACCTGTTATAGGGAACGGTCAAAAACCGTTCCCTATATGGTCCTGAACTACGCAGGGATGCGCATATTCGGCATCCTGCCGAGTGTTCCCGTTTGTAGTACCCTGCTATGGTTGTCCCTTGCAGGGGCGGTCTTTTACCGACCAAGTATTAGAATAAACAACGGTCTTGCTTAAAAGAGATAGATTGCCGTAATCTTCACATCAGAAGATTTCACATACCGAATCTCTGGTTTAAAGTGCGGTAGCTCCTTTTTCACTTTAATGATCGAGCTACCTTAAGTGCATCTCTTTCTCCCAGGTCTGTTTGAATACTGAAGCTGATATTATCCAGACACCATAAAATATGAATTTGGGCCTGACCGGTATAAGGATTTTGTTGGGTTATCAGTGTTGCTTCAGCACCGTTTATATGAACTTTTTTTACTTTAGAAGAAGCAAAGTGATGACTTGAGGCAAAACCTCCGGTGAAATGACGCTGTTCGATTATAAGCCTATTATTATCAGAGCGATAGTATTGATTGACTCTAAATCCGTCTAAAACCGTGATAATGTCTAGGCTCATATTTCGAGGTAAAAATGAAGGAATTAAAAAATCAAAAGATGCTTCTAAGTGGGCCTGCTCTAAAGTTACTACTTTCTCCCCGGTGTCCAGCGGCCAATCCGGCGGTGGGGGCGGCATATCCGGGGTAGGGGATGGATTGCTACTCATTGAGACACTGACAACACCGGTTGTTTCCGGTGATGTAAAAAAACCCACAACAATTTTTACGATTCTGTTATTTACAGCAATCGCCGACTGATTGGACATAAAAAGCCCAACAAATGAAACTACAACAATCATACAAGCAATAGCCCCGGCGGTATACAATTTTTGATAACAGAGCTTGCCCATAGCTTTTGCCGTTTGACGGTCTGAAAGTATTTTTTGCCATATCTGCTGAGATGGAGGGATATACATGTTTTCTGATTCTTCTTTTAAAGCTTCTTGTATCAAACGCTCCAATGTCATATTATCAGGTTTCATTGTAAGCTTCCCTCCTCACCGATAGAGTTGTTTTCAGGTTGCAGGGAGATTTCTAATTGTTTGAGGGCCCTGTATAACCTAGATTTAACAGTACCTATGGGTAAATTAAGGGTGTCGGCAATTTCTCGGGTATTGAGGCTCAAATAGTATTTCATGACTATTACCTGTCGGTGGATAGGATTCAATGAATAAATTGATTGTTTTATGCGAGATTGAAGTTCACGTTTTACTACTTCGTTTTCCGGTAATGTTTGAGCCATATTATATAAATAATCATCTGGGGAAAATCCTGCAATGTCCTCCACCATGGTAAAATGTTGCCTCCTGCGAATAATATCAACAGCGGAGCGGGCTGCAATCGACTTGACCCAGGCACCAAATTTTTTGGATTCCTTCAAAGTATCAAGCTTTTGAAAAGCTTTACAAAAAGCTTCCTGAGTCGCATCTTCGGCAAGGGAAGGGTCCCGTGTTATAAAATAAGAGGTTTTGTATACATCCTCGTAAAACAACTCGAATAATACTTGGAAAGCCTTACTGTCTTTATTTTTTGACCGTTCTACCATGTTGAAAAGTTTCATTTTCCGTAAAACCCTTTCAAAAGAAATGACGCAAGCTATTTCAAAATAGTTCCATCACATACAATATTAGTATACAATTAAAAACAAGTTTAGTGTAGTGTTAAATATAAACTACGATTTCAGTGTAGAAGTGGTGCCATCATCTTCACCGGAGTAATTTTTCACATCGGAATCAAATACTGTTTATGCAAATTTGAATAAGTATTTAAAATTGATGGTGGGAAATATTAAGTCTTAGAGTGTTATCATTCAAAAGGAGGTGCTTGGATTGCCGAAATGTTGTGATCCAGGTTCTGTTAGATCTGATATTACCTTGAAAGTTTCAGGCATGTCCTGCGGCCATTGTAAAGAAGCTGTGGAAAGATCTATAGGTGTTTTGCCGGGGGTTTCCAGAGTTGAAGTAAATGTGAAGGCGGGAAAAGTAGAGATATCTTATAAACCATATGAAGCTAATCTTGACGATATAATACAGGCGGTAAAAGACGCGGGTTATGATGTAGAAGACTAAGAATAAACCAGGGTGAAAGGCATCATGAAGAAACACAAAAATCTCCGATCTCAAAAAAAGAAGGGTGGAAGTGAAAACTCGGTTGTTTTAAAGGGGTTTTTTAGAGGAGGAGAAAACTATGTTCCCCATTTAAGCAGGAAAGAAAAAGTATTAGCCAGAATCTTAGAAGAGATTCGCGCAAAAAAAGATTCAAAAGATTGATTTTTTATTTATGCCAAAGAGTCGGTTAAATCCTTTTTTTCGGCAGGATTTGATTCGGCTCTGAAGCTCTTTTATAGCCAATTTTTCCACTTGTTTTGAATGGAATAAAATGTTACACTAGTTGTAGATTCAGGTGAGTAGGGATTGACATGATTACAAAAGGTGACAAAATATTAATTGTTTCTATATTACTGGCAGCCTTATTAATATTCACAGGCTTCCAGGTTTATGGTTTTGCCGATGGTAAAACCTATGTTTTAATCGAGGCTGATGGGAGAATTTATCAAAAGGTTTCTTTAGGGGAAGACGGCCCAAATCTAAAATTGACAGTTCCGACAGCCCATGGTGAAAACATAGTGGAAATTAACGGGAACAAGGTTCGGATGTTATACGCAGATTGTCCTGACGAAGATTGTGTAAGACAGGGCTTTATAAGTCGCTCGGGGCAAATGATCGTATGTCTTCCCAATAGGATTGTCATAAAAATTGAAAGTGACAAATCGGCCAAAGATGATGTAGATGCAGTAAGTTTTTAAAAAGGATTCTTTGCTAAAGGATGAATTGAGTTGCAAAAGCACCGTAAAATGATATTTCTTTCACTTCTTGTAGCTTTCGGCATTGGGCTGCACATTATTGAAAATATGATACCTATACCCTTTCCTGTACCGGGAGCCAAGCTTGGTCTAGCCAACATTATATCCCTTCTGGCAGTAGTTATTTATGGTTTAAAAGAAGGGCTTATCGTCAGTATACTGCGATGTATTATTGGAGCATTATTAGCAGGGTCCTTTTCAAGCTTGCTTTACAGTCTGTCTGGAGCGATTTTAAGCACCCTAATTATGGCGTTTGCTTATAGTTACTTTAAAAACATATTCAGCCTAGCAGGCATAAGTATTTTAGGCGGAGTCACCCATAACTTCACTCAAGTGACTGTGGCAAGTCTTACCCTTTCTACTTTCGGCCTTTATATTTATCTGCCTTTTCTGATGGTGATAGGCCTTTTTACCGGCTTGTTCACTGGCTTAGTGGCTAATTTTGTAAACCAAAATCTTTCTACAACCCTTATAAAAATAGGTTTTTTAGGGGAGGAAAAAATAAATCATGAAACGAAATTATCGTAGTCCAGTTATATTGGTTATAATACTAATAGTGGGTTTGGTTATTGGAGGCGTTTTAGGCCAGGTTTTAGGCAGCTTTGCACCGATAATAAATCAGGGCAGGAGTATAGGTTTATCCACAACCAAGCTGGATTTAGGCATTATAAACATCACCTTCGGTTTTAATGTGAGTTTAAATTTAGCGGCTGTTTTAGGACTTATTATAGCCATTCTTTTGTATCAGAGAATGTAGTGAGGGTCTGAGTTATGTATGATAATATAATTTTGGCTTCTGCTTCTCCTCGAAGGCAGCAACTTTTGACTAAGATAGGACTTAAATTCTCTGTGGAACCAAGTTTCCTTGATGAGAATATCAAAGGTGAAATGGATTTTGGTCCTTTGGTAGCTGATATGGCTTTTCAAAAAGCCATAACCGTTGCGAATAAACACGAACAAGGACTAGTCATCGGTGCTGACACTATAGTGGTATTAGATAGTGAAATTTTGGGCAAACCTTCCACATTACAGGAAGCAAAAGAAATGTTAATCCGATTGAGCGGCCGTTGGCATAGGGTGTTTACGGGATTATCACTAATAGATGCAGCCTCAAAACACTATTTAAATGAATTTGAGGAGAGCCGGGTAAAATTCAAAAATCTTAGCAGTCTTGAGATACAAAACTATATAGAAACTCGGGAACCAATGGATAAAGCAGGAGCTTATGCAATTCAAGGAAAAGGTGCATTACTTGTTGAGAAAATCGAGGGTGATTATTATAATATAGTTGGATTGCCATTGTTTAAGTTAAATTTAATGCTTGCGAAATTTGACATGAAAATACTCTAAAATAGGGGGCTTCAACTGTTGGCAAAAGACATCTTGATAAAAGATCTACCGCTGGAAGAACGTCCACGGGAACGTTTACAGCGACATGGTGCCCAGGTTTTAAGCGATGCCGAGCTTCTGGCCGTCTTGATAAGAACCGGGACGCGGTCAGAGTCAGCAATCGTTCTGGCCCAGCGGATACTAAAAGGTGACGGAGGAAAGAGCGGACTAGCCTATGTGGTTGACTCCAGTGTGGAGGAACTTTCAAAGATAAAAGGAATCGGGACTGCCAAGGCGGTTCAATTAAAGGCAGCGGTTGAATTAGGCAGGAGAATATCAGCCTATAATAGAGGTCAACAAGTTACCATAACAACTCCTTTGGATGTGAAAGACCTTCTAATGGAAGAAATGAGATTTTTAGAAAGAGAGCATTTTAAAACAATTTTACTGAATATAAAAAATCACGTTATTTCCATTGAAGATATATCCATAGGAAGCCTTAACTCTTCCATAGTTCATCCTCGGGAGGTCTTCAAACCGGCTATCAGAAGAAGCAGTGCGTCCATCATATTAGTTCATAATCATCCAAGTGGTGACCCGACACCAAGTAAAGAAGATATAGAAGTGACTTCAAAGTTGGTTGAAGCCGGTAAAATTCTTGGCATAAATGTTCTGGATCATGTAATTATAGGTGACAACTCTTTTATCAGCCTTAAAGAAAAAGGTCTTATGTAGAAATACATACATCAATAAATAAAAAAGCTGAAGCACCAGAAAGGGGAAAAATTGATGATGAGGTTTTTTAATATATTTTCAAAGGATATGGGCATTGATTTAGGCTCCGCAAATACGCTGGTTCATGTTAAAGGAAAGGGTGTTGCTCTTAAGGAACCGTCAGTTGTTGCTATTGCCAGGGACACTGGGGCTATTCTGGCCGTAGGCGAGGAAGCCAAACTGATGATAGGGCGCACTCCCGGGAACATTATAGCTATTAGACCCATGAGGGATGGTGTCATAGCCGATTTTGACGTCACTCAGAGTATGTTAAAATACTTCATATCAAGATCATTGAGAAGCAGAAACTTTATAAAACCCAGGGTTGTTGTAGGTGTTCCTTCAGGGGTAACGGAAGTCGAAAAAAGGGCGGTAATTGATGCTACACTTCAAGCAGGAGCCAGAGAAGCTTATTTAATTGAAGAACCAATGGCAGCCGCCATTGGAGCAGGCCTTGAAGTCCATGAGCCTGCAGGAAACATGGTGGTGGATATAGGGGGCGGCACAACAGAAGTTGCTATTATATCATTGGGAGGTATCGTTACCAGCAAATCTATTCGTGTTGGCGGCGATGAAATGGATGAAGCCATTGTTTATTATATCAAGAAAGAATATAATCTTATGATAGGTGAGCGTACTGCAGAACAAATAAAGATTACGATTGGTTCCGCGGCACCGGAGGCAGATATGAAATCGATGGATATAAGGGGAAGGGATTTAGTTACCGGCCTACCCAAGACCGTTACTATCACTGCAGAAGAAATCAATAATGCCTTAGCTGAACCGGTAAATAATATAGTGGATGCCATAAAAGTTACTCTTGAAAAGACACCGCCGGAATTGGCAGCTGATATTATGGATCGAGGTATTGTTATGACAGGTGGAGGTTCGCTACTCACAGGCCTTGATAAAAGAGTAAACAGTGAAACGGGAATGCCGGTGCATATTGCAGAAGAACCCATGAATTGTGTAGCTATGGGTACAGGTAAGGTACTGGAAGAATTGGATCTTTTAAAACGTGTATTGATTTCACCTAAAAAAGTGGGTTAAAGGACGTGGTATTTTTGCGGCGTCTTTTAAAAAACCGAAGATGGTTAATTCCGGCTTTGTTTTTAATTATATCAATTACAATAGTAAGCATAACGTTAAAAAAAGATTATGTTTTTAAAAAATTGGAAGTACCTGTAATAAACACGCTCAGTCCTGCACAAAAAATTTTATCAAGAGTGGGTTTTAGCATAAAAGAGAATCTAGATATGATTCCACAATTATTTTATATGAAGGAAGAAAATGAAAATTTAAAAAAACAAGTAGCTGAGCTTTTACAGTATAAGCAAAACATTATTGAATATCAGCGTGAAAATGCAGATTTACGCACTCTTTTAGGCTTTAAGGAGAGAAGTTTTCAATATGATCTTGAGGCGGCGGAAGTTATTGCTAGGGATCCTAGCAATTGGTTCAACGTTATACTAATCGACAAAGGAGAAAAACACGGTATAAAAAAAGACATGGCTGTTATTACCGATGAAGGCTTGGTTGGGTATACCATAAGCACTGCATCTAATACATCTAAAGTAGTGCTTATTACTGATGAGCGAAGCTCTGTAAGTGCTATGCTACAGAGGACTCGGGATAATGGAATGGTTAAGGGCACCATTGATCCGGCCCCCAGTGGATATTTGAAAATGGAGTTTTTACCTCAGGATGCCAATCTAGTAAAGGGTGACATAGTTATTTCGTCGGGACTGGGAGGTATAATACCAAAGGGTATTATTATAGGCGAAGTTGCAGAAGCAAACAAAGAATCTTATGAATTAATGCAGTATGCTATAATTAAGCCGGCGGTAGATTTCATGAAATTAGAGCGAGTTTTTGTCATTAAGGGTGAGAAGGAGGCAGACCTATGAGGACTCTTGCCTATGTTTTTACATTGGTTGCACTCCTGTTGGTTCAGACCACCCTATCAAATATTTTATGGATTTTTGGAGTGAAACCAGACCTGCCGCTGGTTTTTGCATTATGTATGGCGATGATAAAGGGTGAAAAAGCGGGAGCACTAATGGGATTTCTCAATGGCTTTTTAGAGGACATTCTTTTCGGCAGATTTTTAGGCCTAAGTACCATAGTAAAATCAGTTACGGCGTACATTGTTGGCTATGGTTCACGAAACATTTACAAAGGGCCGGTTATTATTACCATGGCACTGACTTTTATTGGTTCATTCATTTTCAATTTTCTTTTTATGGTATTTGCTTTTTTGACAAGAGAGGCTGCACAATCCTGGTACAGTTTTTTCTCCATTGTGATACCGTCTGCTTTATTGAATATGGTTATATCACCTCTGATTTATCATGGAGTATTTAAGATGGAACGATTTTTCGATTTTTACTTCGATATAAAATATTGATTGTCTTGAGGGGTCTATATGGATGTAAAAAAGCTTCAAAAGCGGCTCAATATTCTACTGGGAGTTGTAATCTTTATCTTCATAGTGCTTACTATAGGTTTATCTGCTCTACAAATAGTAAAAGGAGATGAGTACGAAAAACTGGCTGAGGAAAACAGGATAAGACTTATTTCCATCACTGCTCCCAGAGGAGTTTTTAAGGACCGGTATGGTAGAGAATTGGTAAACAACCGGCCCAGTTTTACGGTATCTTACATGAGCGTAAAGACTGAAGAATCAAAGCAGGAAGAAGTATTCAGCATTCTCCGAAGTATCCTTGATATTCCCCTCTACACTGAAGTATCTGATCAGAAATATATTGTAAACAAAGATAATAAGATATTTTTACGTCATTTACCGGTAACGGATAAAAACGGTGACGGTCATATCAATGCCTCAGATATATGGATTATAGGGGAAAGCACCGGCAAGGAAATTATCGCAAGTAAAATAGATTCAAATACCGGTGCCGTTACAATTGATAATCCACCTGGTACTGAGGTCTTAGTCTCATACAACTACGATACATTAAAGAATAAGTTAAGAGGTCAAGGTTATAGGCCGGTGAGATTAAAAACCGATGTGGATTTTCAAACGGTGGCAGAAATCGAAGAACGGAGGCTTCCAGGCGTAGTCATCGAAGTAGAACCTCTGCGAAATTACCTTTATGGTAGTACAGGCTCCCATATCTTTGGATATGTAGGTGAGATAAACCAAGAAGAGTTGGAAGCATCAAAAGACAGGGGATATCGCCCCGGTGATCTTGTAGGTAAAATAGGTCTGGAAAAGGTGCTGGAAACCTATTTAAAAGGAACTGACGGCGGGCAACAAGTGGAAGTAACTGCTTCCGGCAAACCAATAAAAGTATTAGGCCAAAAAGAACCGACCTCCGGTCATTCGGTAAACTTGACCATTGATGTGAAACTTCAGCAAACAGCCGAGAATAAACTTAGAGAACAATTAATAAAATTGCAGACTGACAAGTATAAACCCTTCCCCAATGCAAAAAGAGGGGCCGTAGTGGCTCTTGATGTAAAAACAGGGGAAGTTCTGGCCATGGCAAGTATTCCGGACTTTGATCCAAATATGTTTGCACGGGGTATAACCCGAAAGGAATGGGAGGAAATTTCTCAAAATCCACTTAACCCAATGGTCAATCTGGCTATTGCCGGGACTTTTCCACCGGGTTCGGTTTTTAAGATGGTGACGGCAACAGCAGCTCTGGAAGAAAAAGTCACAATCGAAAATGAGTATGTACGATGTCATGGGGTATACTGGACCATTTTACCCAAGAAGGACTGGAAACCGGGCGGCCACGGTGTCGTAAATCTTGAAAGGGCTATTGCCGAATCATGCAACATTTACTTTTATGAAATGGGCCGTAGGCTCGGCATTGATAATATTGAAAAATATACAAAAATGTATGGATTGGGAAGTATTACAGGAATTGAGCTGCCGGGGGAAAAAGCGGGAATCGTAGCCAGCCGTGAATACAAAAAAAATACTTTTAGCAGGGCAGATGACAAAATATGGTATCCGGCTGAAACTTTGGATGCTGCCATTGGCCAGGGATACAACAGTTTTACTCCAATCCAGATTGCAAATTATGTGGCGGCTATTGCCAATGAAGGTACCTGGATGAAACCTCATTTAATAAGATCCATAGCCGACGCCGATGGCAATATTGTTCTTGAAAAAAACCCCGAGATAGGTGGCCAATTGGATTTTTCCCGAAAGACATTTGAATTGATAAAAAAGGGCATGAGGGGTGTTACCTTACCAGGTGGTACCGCTTACGGAGTTTTTGCGGACTTTCCAGTTTCCGTGGCAGGAAAAACCGGTACTGCAGAATGGGATGTGTCAAAAGACCCCCATGGTTGGTTTGTGGCCTTTGCCCCTTATGAGGATCCTGAAATTGCAGTAGCTGTATTTATAGAGCAAGCTGGGTCAGGAGGTGTTACGGGCGGACCTGTTGCAAAAGCCATATTTGAAGAATACTTTCATCTAAATGAAACTGAGAGCTTCGAAGATTATCTTACTCAACCTTAACCGGAATCCTTACAGATTCTGGTTTTTTTATCATTAAAAGAAGGATTTACCTGATTTATGAAGAATAAAATACTTTGTAGTGGTGCTGTTTGGAGGGAATTGGCATGACAAATGAACCTGTAGTTATTAAAGGTACAAAAGAAGGTATTACCATCATACTTGAAGAAAAATCAAACTTTGAAGATGTAAAAAAAGCCATTTATGACAAACTTCAAAGCGGCCGCAACTTTTTTGCCGGCGGTAAAGTCTGTTTAAAGATTAAAAACGGGTTTTTAAACAAAGGTGAGCGTGAAAAGCTCGAGCAGCTCTTGATGGACTTCGGGATGAGTTTACAGGAGGCAAGTTCCCCGAAGACTTTGATATTTCCAAAACCCAACCGAAGTCGAGTTTTGCTTTTGAAGCGGACTGTGCGCTCAGGGCAAAAAATCGCTTATAGGGGCACTATAGTCATTTTAGGTGACGCCAATCCCGGCAGTGAGATTGTAGCCACAGGTGACATACTGGTTATGGGAACCCTCCGAGGGATGGCTCATGCCGGGGCGGATGGAGATACGACAGCCATAGTGGCCGCATTTCGTTTAAAACCTACTCAGTTAAGGATTGCAGAAGTTATTTCAAGACCTCCGGAGGAAAAGGAAGAGGTACCATCCTTTCCGGAAATAGCACGTCTAAAGGACAATGTAATAATCATAGAACCCTATAATGTACCAAAATAATGCAAAAAGAAAATAGGAGGGATAGCATGAGTGAGGTAATAGTAATTACATCTGGAAAAGGCGGAGTCGGAAAAACCACAACCACCGCAAATCTTGGAACGGGTTTGGCTTTATACAAACAAAAGAAGGTTGTAATGCTGGATGCAGACATAGGATTGAGAAATCTAGATGTGGTTATGGGCTTGGAAAATCGTATAGTTTACGATCTGGTAGATGTTGCTAACGGCATGTGCCGCTTAAAACAAGCCCTTATAAGAGACAAGCGTTTTGAAAACCTGTATCTTATGCCCGCAGCTCAAACTAAAGACAAAACAGCAATAACCCCGGATCAAATGAAAAAATTATGCCAGGATTTAAAGAAGGATTATGACTATATACTGATAGACTGTCCTGCAGGGATAGAACAGGGATTTAAAAATGCCGTCGCTGGTGCCGATAAAGCGCTTATAGTTACGACTCCGGAAGTTTCGGCTGTGAGAGATGCCGACAGAATAGTGGGGCTGCTAGAGGCCGCAGGTTTTGAAGATCCTAAGCTGGTTATCAATCGCTTAAGACCGGACATGGTAAAACGGGGCGATATGATGGATATTGATGACATGATAGACGTCCTGGCCATTGAGCTGCTGGGTGTTGTTCCTGAAGATGAAAAAATAGTTATATCAACTAACCGAGGTGAACCGGCAGTGGCTGATGAGTCATCAAAAGCCGGCCAGGCATACAGGAATATGATTCGCCGCTTGGAAGGCGAGGAAATGCCATTGATGGCCATGGAGAATATAGAGCCTAGCTTTATGGATAAATTGCGCATATTTTTCGGGTTAAAGGCCCGAGCAAGATAAGAGAGGAGTGAGTTCAAGTGGACTTTTTGAAAATTTTCGGTAGAGAAAATGTTTCCAGTAAGGACATAGCCAAAGAACGATTAAGGTTGATTCTTGTCCACGATCGAGCAAATGTGTCACCAAAATTCCTTGAGATGATAAAAAGCCAACTTATACATATGATTTCAGATTATATGGAGATTGATGAAGAAGGCCTTGAGGTAAAATTGACTCGAATGGAAAAAGATAAAGATATTACTGTGCCGGCTTTAGTAGCTAACATCCCCATAAAGAAAGTGAAGCACCTGGCAAAGATTTAAAGGAGGAAGTTCTTTTGGACAAAGGCGGACATGAAGTTTTTGCCTTGGATATCGGTACCAGAACCATAGCAGGTTTAATCGTTCGTAAGGAAGGCAAAAACTATAAAATACTTGCCAGTAGAATTCTAGAACATGAAAGCCGAGTAATGTATGATGGCCAAATTCATGACATTGAGGCCGTAGCCAAAAGTGTGGGAATAATTAAAAAAGAACTTGAAAAAAAACTCGACAGAAGGTTGGAAAAGGCTGCAGTAGCGGCGGCAGGTAGGGCCCTTTATACAGTGGAAGCCGAGGCCGAAAGAAAAACATCCCCTTTTGTGGAAGTGATCGAGGAAGATATTCGGAGTTTAGAAGCCGATGCTTTGTCAAAGGCAATTAAATCCTTAAAGGGTAAAAGCAAGAGTGCTGAAATTGATAATTATTTCTGCGTGGGTTTCAGTCCAATCAAATGGTTTTTGCAGGATGAATCGCTCGACAACCTTCTAGGTCAAAAAGGCAGCAGTATTTCAGCTAAGATAGTAGCTACTTTCCTTCCCCGTACTGTTGTTGAAGGTTTGCTGACAGTTCTTAACCGGTGCGATTTAGGCTTGGAAAGTCTAACTTTAGAGCCAATTGCAGCAGGTGACGTTGTAGTCCTGCCCGGCATGCGCAAACTCAATATTGCATTGGTAGATATCGGTGCAGGAACGTCGGATATCGCCATTTCTCGCGACGGGAGTATATTTGCTTATGGAATGGTTCCAATGGCCGGTGATGAAATAACGGAAAAAATTTGCGAAGAATTTCTTCTAAACTTTGAGGAAGGCGAACGGGTAAAGAGAGAGCTGTCTCTTTGTGAAACGGTAAAATTCGAAGATATTCTGGGGAGCCGAAAAGAACTTTCTGTTGACAAAATAACAAAATCTATCGAACCGGTCATGAACGAGCTTTCAGTTAATATAGCCCGTAAAATACTGGAACTCAACGGTAAACCCCCGGCTGCTGTACTCTTAATCGGTGGAGGTAGTCTGATGCCCGGTTTATCAGAATACATAGCCGCTCATCTTGAACTTTCCAAAGAACGGGTTGGCGTAAAAGGCCGTGAAGGATTGAACAATGTCCAAGGCTGTGAAGATTTCACCGGGCCTTTTTCAGTGACTCCCATAGGCATAGCTGTAAATTCACTTAAGGGTACGCACCTATCTTCTTATAAAGTGTATATAAATGAAAAATCAATAAACATCTTAGCTCAGGATAAGCCAACGGTTTTAGATACATTGCTTTATGCAGGAAAATCTTCGGCTGAAATCTTCGGTCGACCGGGACTTGCAAAAACCTTTAAATTAAATGGGAGACTGGTAATAATTAAAGGTAAAATGGCAAAACCGGCAGTTGTTACCATGGATGGCAAGAATGTGGACCTAAACAAACCGGTTCATGACGGTGCAGTGATAAATTTTAGCCCCGCTGAGGACGGTAAAGCAGGGACAGCCAAAATAAAAGAGTACATCTCTGAAAAAGATAAAGTTTTTCTTAAAATAAACGGGCGCGATTTTTGCATAGATCCCATCGTGGAAATATCCGGGCGCTTGGTTTCTCCCGAAGAAGAAATCCCCGATGACGCCTTAGTAAACATAAAACCCAGGGATATGATATTAAGTGATATTTTCAACATTATATCCTTTAAACCCGAGGCCATGGCAGGAAAACTGACCATGAAAATAAACGGACTTGATGCAGGTTTTGCGGATCCATTAAAAAACAATGATGAAATAGATATCTATTGGGAAAACATACCGAAATGATTTCCTATAAGTGTCTATATGGGCCTATAATTTTATGATATAATGGTTAACGGGTTTAGGGGGACATCAATATGGATCGGAAATTGCTTAAAAATGTAGAATATCCCATCTTAATTACTATAATTTTGATAACGATACTAAGTGTCCTAATAATTAGCAGTGCAACTCATGCAACAAGCTCCGAAGGCAGTTTTCGGACAGCTCGTATGCAGATTTTTTGGTTTGGTGTTGGGCTGGTGGCCATGATTTTAATGGTTTCAATAGATTATCATTCCTTTGCCCACTGGTCAAATATTATCTATATAGTAAATATCCTCGCCCTGCTTTTGGTAATATTTAAGGGTGAAGAAGGCGGTGGGGCCCAGAGATGGCTTGATATTGGGCCTTTCAGGCTTCAGCCATCGGAGTTTGCCAAGTTGGCTATTATCATTACTTTGGCCAGACATTTGGAAAAAAAGAAGTCTTTAAACAGCTTGCAGGATTTGCTTTCGGTATTTATGCACATGGCAGTTCCCATGCTGCTTATTGCAAAACAGCCGGATCTGGGGACATCTTTGGTACTATTGGCTATAGTTTTTGGTGTGATGTTTATTGCAGGTCTAAGTTATAAACTTTTAACGGGTATAATTGGAGCAGGTGTTCTTTCATTACCGGTTATGTGGAATTTTTTAAAACCCTACCAAAAAGATCGTATCTTGGTTT
>DUNY01000038.1 GCA_012839145.1 Thermoanaerobacterales bacterium | reverse complement strand
TCGGAAATGAAAACAAGGTGCAAGAGGAAGTTAAATGCTTTCTACCAGAGCAACGAGATAGAGCCCTTTTTGAAAAATACCAGGAAACTTTTAGGCAAAACCGTATCAATTTTAAAAAAGACCTTGCTAAATTAGAGTCAATGGAAGAACTCATACATACTTTGACAGGTTATTTAACAGAATGTGAAAGTATAGAAAAAACCCTAAATCAAATATACAGTGTTATAGCTTTAGAAATGAAAAAACAAAGAGCCCTGTATTTAAGTATCTTATCATTGGAACAAGAATTAAATGAAATGATTGAAGCCATATCCAAAAAGAAAATCTATCTTGAGGAAACAGCCAAAAGCCATATTATCTCTCGAACCTTGCGATTTATATATACAGTAGGTGTAAAGAGGGATTTATCAAAGCTAAAATCAACCTTTCAAAAATCCCACAGTGACTATATAAACCAAGTTAAGCTTTATAATGAACAGTCTGTAACCATTATGAATTCATTAAAAAACCCTGAGCTGCTCAGCTTCAAGAATAAATATCGACAATTGCTGGAGAAACTTGCTCCCTATAATCAGTTAAAAGTGGAGTTTGATTCACCATACAGTGCCATTACATACAATATGAGAATAAATCAATTGAGCCGGTCTATTATGGAACTAGATGACTTTAGAACAAAGTGCAGCAATGCTAAGGTCAACATAAAGAAGGCAAGTTCCGCCATTAGTGAATGGGAAACATCCCTTAAAGATAAACGAAATGAAATAATGACAAATATACTCATCGAAAGTGCTAATGTGGTAGGAGCTACCTGTATAGGAATTAACACCAATCGCAAATTCTCAAAGGTAGATTTTGATGTTGCTATTATCGATGAAGCCGGCCAAATTCAAGTTCATAATATTATTGTCCCTATGACAAGAGCTCGAAAGAATCTGCTGCTGGGAGATTATCTTCAGATTCCACCCATTGTCAATGACAAGGTTGCTGAGCTTTGCCAACTTGATGGAGTGCCAATGGACTTATTGGAAATGAGTTTTTTTGAATACTTATTTACCAAGACCCGTCTACCAGAGGAAAACAAGACAAAGTTAAAGTGGCAATTTCGTATGCCTGCTGAAATTGCAGATATTATCTCTCACCAATTCTATAGTGACGAATATTTCTCTATTGATAATAAGAAAAACTTAAAATCACTATGTCCTAATCTATTCTCAAGACCCCTTGTTGTAATAGATACCGGTGATTTTGGCAGGAGGCGGGAAACGCCTCATAAAGAGGGCGGATATTTCAACTTTTATGAAGCGGAAATTGTTCTGATGATACTTAAAAGAATTTTTGAAGGAAAAGATTTAGCATTATCAAAGGACAAGCTTAGTCCTAACGATATAGGGGTAATTTCACCATATAAAAAACAGGTCCAGCACATCAAAAAAATGCTAAAAAGCAAGTTAACCACACTGAGCCCGGAAGAAATTGACGGTATGGTTGCCACTTTAGACAGCTTCCAAGGGCAAGAAAGAAAAATGATTATATATAGTTCTACAAGAAGTAACACCAAACCGTCGGATTCTCGGAGAATAGGCTTTTTGTCGGAACTCCGCCGCTTAAATGTTGCTTTTACTCGATGTCAAGAACAGTTAGTCATCATTGGTGATATGGATTTTCTATCATCCTGTGAATATGAAGAAAAAGATGAGGAAGGTCAGCCATTGCCTAATAAAAGTGAAAAGGAATTCTCCCAGTTTATCAAGCACTTAGTTGACCAAGTAAAGGCAGGAGCCGGTCAATTCATTGATTCAAGAGAATTTTTAAAGCAGATAAGTGGTGAATAATATGGATGAAGTTTATGAAAAACCAAAGAGTAATATAAATATAGAAAAGACTAAACAAGCCCTGGACATCTTCCAGAGAACCTTTCCGGAATTATTCGAATTGGGAAAACTAAATATCTTTCATTTTTTTTATTGCCCAATTTCCGTGGCTTTGGTAGATGCCGATGAATACATAAGAGAAGAGTATGAATCTCTGGAGCTGCTGATCCTTAAATTATATGATGCAGGTTTGACGACTGTAGATGCTATTAGCACCGTTACCGGATTGGACAAAAATCTGATAGCCAAAACCATTGAACTTTTGAAAAAAGCCTATAGGCACATAGCAAATGACCAAATAACCGAGTTAGGTCGATTGTCAATAAATGAGGGAATAAAACATGTTATTTATGAAGTAAAAAGGGAAATTCAATTTGAAGCGATTACAGGCACCGTTTTAGACCGAGAAATTGAACAAAGAAAAGATAAACTGCTAAAAGGCTTGGACCCAAGATACAGTAGGCCATTGCCTATTAATACAGTTGAAATGGATGTGGAAGTTACAAAAGATATAAATAAACGATTGGATGAATATAAGAACCTTGAAAAAAGCGTTTTTGACAAAAACATCAAAAGTGTACGCAAGGTTACAACAAACATGCTGCGTTATACCTCCGGTTATGCAGTCTCTTTTGATTTCTTGCCTGATCCTTTTATCATACTTAGAGGACGAAGCTTTAGCAAAACGGAAAAGCGATCAGTTCTAATGTGGAAACCAACGGCTATTTCTCAAGACAATGCACAGGTTTTGCAAGAAAGAAATGTGGATATCTTATCATATAATGTTCGTGGAAATCATTACTTTGATTACTTAAAGAAAACAATTTACGAGTTTTCTATAGATGACGAAGAAGATAACATCATTCAAAAGTTGGTGGAAGAGGATGATATATCCATTCAAGCCAAAACACATAAAACAGAAGACATGGAAGAATTTACCGAGGATATAGAAATGGAAGAGGATATTGCTGATTTTCAAGATATTTCGGATATTGAGGAAGAGCAGTCAGAATAGATACGGGGGTACATTAGATGGGTTGGCAATGCAAAGAGTGTTTAAATATTAATAACTACAGGGAAAAATCCTGTGTAAACTGTCAAAGTCCTATAAGTGAAACTGAAGTAAAGAAAATAGTTTCTGAAGAAATACGATTACAGCAAAAGAAAATCTTAAAACTGCCGTTAAAATCTTGGTTATGGACTGTTAAGTACTTAGATTTATGTATAGAGAGAAGAAAATATATCAATATAGCTACAGGCCTTATTTTAGCCGTCGCAATAGCTACCAATTTTGCTTTTTTGAAGGATTTTAATATCAGTAGTATATGGGAAAAGTCGGCCATCGAATATAAACGGGATATTTTTAAAAATGCAAAGCATAAAAATATAGCCTATGAGCTTAACAAGAAAGCTTCACAAACACTGGAAACATTAAAGACAAACAAGCAAGGTATAATCACTGATAACCTGCATTTGGCATTTAAAGACAAGGAAATTCGAGAAATTCATGTCAAAAAAATTGACCCGGTAAAAACGAAACTATTGGAGGAAAAATTATGGAAAGCTATATACAAAATACAGCCATTGTTTTAGGAATTATTCTAAATATTTTTGGTGTATTGCTGTCCTTGGCCTATATTTATAAAAGCTGTAATGCGGAAGACTTGCCGGTTAATGTAAAAAATAATTACTATGACCAAGTCAGCAGCTGCTTTAAATGGGGGAATGCATTAATCCTTTTTATATGGCTTGTAACATCAGCAGATACAAATAAGCTGATTTTTTCAGGAATAAAGCTAGGTATATATTTGTGGGCATTAGTTCTCATCTTGAGTATTTCGTGCATGCTCGTAAAGCTAATTGCCCGAAGTATAGACACTGAATGTGCATCATCTTTAAGAAAAATGTCCACAAGGTCAATGAGATATTTGGCATTGTTAATATTTCTTTTTTGGTTTATAACCTAGAGTTGTTGAACATATAGACAAATCATAATATTATATGTCTATAAAAATTTGGAGTGATGTGCATGGAAATGATAAGACCATCCTCAGATTTGAGAAATCATTATAATGATTTCTCAAAAATTTGCCGTGAGACAAGACGACCGGTTATTATAACAGTAAACGGAAGGGGAGATACTGCTGTCCTTGGTTATCAGCAATACCAGCAGATGGTTTCTGAATTAGAACTGTTAAGAACCCTTGCTGAAGCAGAAGAAGATGTGGTATCAGCCAGAACCTCTTCTGCAAAAGACACTTTTAGTAGTCTTCAGCAATCACTTTTAACGAGGAAGAATAAATGAAATATCAGTATAATAATGGCAGACAAAGCAAATGACCAGCTCTATGATATCATTAACTATATTACCGAAGACTCCAGTGTAGATATTGCCATAAACTATTTTAATATGATTGAAAAAGCCATCATGGGCTTGGAGGATTTTTCTTATAAGGGTAGTACACCACACTACAGTATTTTAAAAAAGCAGGGGTATTGTGTACTGATTATGGAAAAACATCTGGTATTTTATAAAGTGAATGAAGAGGAAAAAGTGGTAATTATATATGCCATAGTTGACGGCAGAAGAGAATATAAAAACTTGATATAGGGTCATTAAACCAACGCATCATGGGGCATTTAACGTTTTTCTACCCCAATTTTATTCCAGCATAATTATATTTTTCAGAGCTGGCTACATTTTGCAATAGATAATATAAATCCTGTCGTTTTATCTGTGTTGACATCTACTAAATAGCATTACTTATACTGATAGGGGGTTGGGGATAGTCCATCCGAAAACAAGGAGTATTGGGAAACCAGTGCTTTAATCTTTTATAATGCAATAAATAAAATAGGCCATAGATTGTGGCCTTAATTACTACGACTGTTGCAGTCAGGAAGGGATGTTTTATGGGAAAAATAAAAACCCCAGAACCGGTAACGCCCATTGCCAGCGTTTTTACCTCAGACGAAGGGCTGTTTGAACCTGTGCGGCAGATCCTATCTGAGCGGCTGGGACTATGCATCTACGCCAGCTCGGTGCTGCTTTTTAATCACACCGACTACTACACCACCGAAATGGGTCAGAACCTGAAACGGCGCTTTTTTGCCTTTGCAGAGCTTATCAAACCGAGTAAACTTCCGTCCCTCAAGCACTGGTCGAATTCCCTTGAACAGGACTGGGCTGTAAGCAGCAAGCGACGGGTGAACATTGACGTAGGCTATATTAGTCTGGGGAAGCTGGTGTTAGCCACAACTAAGAACCACAGTCATCGTCTATATTTAGGTGAAGGCATTTATGGAGAGGTTACGCTGCGTTTCGTTCGCGGCCACTTTGAACCATGGCTATGGACTTACCCCGATTATGCCAGCCCCGAGTACCGCAAATTCTTTGATGAAATTCGGGAGCTTCACCGGCAGAAACTGCGTTCCAAGTTTATACATTAAACCTGAATAAAATCACATCACCATCTTTTACCACATATTCTTTGCCTTCAGAGCGCATTAGCCCTTTTTCCCGCACGGCCTGTTGACTGCCATTGGCCACTAGAACATCGTAATCCATAACTTCCGCCCGAATAAAGCCCCGTTCAAAGTCAGTATGAATCTTACCGGCAGCTTGGGGTGCTTTAGTGCCCTTGCTAATAGTCCAGGCACGGACTTCCTTAGATTCTACAGTAAAAAATGTTATAAGGCCCAAAAGTTTATAACCGGCTTTTATCAGCCTGTCAAGCCCCGGTTCTTCCAGACCGTATTCTGCAAGCAGTTCCTTCTTTTCTTCTTCAGCCAGTTCTGAAAGCTCAGCCTCTATTTTAGCGGCGATTGTAATAACCTCCGCACCTTCTTTGGCAGCATATTCTTTGACCTTTTTCACATATTCGTTTTCCTTACCAGATATCAAATCATCTTCAGAAATATTTGCCACATAAATTACAGGTTTTGATGTAAGCAAAAACATATGTTTTACGATTTTCTGCTCTTCAGGGGTAAATTCTAACGAACGTGCCGGCAAATTCTGTTCAAGAGCCTCTTTTATTCGCTCAAGCACCGAAAGTTCAGTTAAGCATTGCTTGTCCCTAGATTTGGCCTGCTTTCTTACCCGTTCCAGCCGTTTTTCCAAAGTCTCCAAGTCAGCAAATATTAGCTCAAGATTAATTATCTCTATATCCCTTATTGGGTCCACATTTCCATCTACATGAACAACATTCGAATCATCAAAACACCTGACAACATGTGCAACTGCATCAACTTCGCGAATATGTGAAAGAAACTTATTCCCAAGTCCCTCACCTCGACTGGCACCTTTGACAAGGCCTGCAATGTCTAAAAATTCTATGGTAGTTGGGGTGGTCTTTTCAGGATGCTCTATTTCTGCAATCTTTCCAAGGCGAGCATCAGGCACTGCTACCACACCTACATTAGGTTCTATAGTACAAAAAGGGTAGTTAGCACATTCGGCTCCGGCTTTTGTTATAGCATTAAAAAGAGTGCTTTTTCCCACATTTGGAAACCCTACAATACCTATTTTCATTTAGATCCCCCTTCAATAACCTACAAAATTCATCTGTAAATTCTATTATATCAATGAGCACGTTGAATGCAAACAAAAAGCCCCAGAACGAGGCTTTAAAATCTTTTGTTATGCCTTGAAGCGGACACTTTATTTATATTACTTTATGAACTCCAATATACTGTCAATGAATTTTTGAAAGTCGCCGAGCTCCTTTGATACTATTTCGTAGATTCGTTCATCAGAGATTTGCTGATAACCATGAACTATACGATTTCTAAAACCTATAATTTGACTATAGACAAAAAAGCTATTATCACCAATTACTTTGTTTTCAACCAATATTTCAAGGCCATTTCTTGCATCAGTGGGTGCTTTATTAAAATGCTTTGCACAAAGATGGAAAATTACATCTATCATTGCTTCGATTGCAGTTTGAAGAGAATACTTTAAGCCTTTAATAATCCAGGGGTCCTTTAAGATTTACTTTATCATTGTCAGAAATATATATAGGTACGCCATGATGAAAAATTTTAAAGGCTAGTATAGTGTTGACATCACGTACAGAAACTATATCGAAGGGGTGACCCTCAAAACGACCTAACGAGAAGTATACTTTTTCAATTAATAGGCC
>DUNY01000465.1 GCA_012839145.1 Thermoanaerobacterales bacterium | reverse complement strand
TAGTTATAGTAGCAGGTGTAATAGGAGCTAGATTGGTTTTTGTGCTAAGCAATTACCCCCAATGGTTTATTACAGAACCCTTCAATGTAATAAAGGTTTGGGAGGGTGGACTGGCCTGGCACGGCGGCCTTCTTGGAGGTCTTTTGGCCGGTTGGGCTTACTGCAAAAAGCACGGAGTAAACCCTAACGTTCTGGCTGATTGGACAGTGGTGGGTCTGTCTTTTGGATATATCATCGTCCGCATAGGTAATATTTTCAATCAAGAAGTACTTGGTCGGATGACCCAGTTTTCCTTCGGTCGGTGGCCTGCTCAGCTTATAGGGTCATCCATCGGTGTAGTACTGCTTTTGCGCTTTATTTATCTTCAAAAAAAGGGTGTTCCTACGGGATATCAATTTTGGTCCTTTATATGGTACCATCAGTTGCTTCGGGCTTTTATAGAAGAAACAGTGCGGGAAAATCCGCTATTTTTGATAAAATATGTAAATCCTCGCTGGGGGCTAGGACTTGTCACTTTGACACAGTGGTTTACACCTGTTGTAATGGGTATTGCATATTATATGTATAAAACTACCGGAGGAAGCGTTGTAAAAAGCACTAAAACTGTTGAAAATGTTAATGGTGAAACCGATAAAAGTTGAACCATTGACTTGGAGCCGAAATTAATGTATCATTTTATATGTATATTGGTGTGCGCCTGTAGCTCAGCGGATAGAGCACCGGCCTCCGGAGCCGGGTTTTGCGGGGGTTCAAGTCCCTCCAGGCGCGCCATTTGTATATCAAGCCTTTCAATTTTTTTAAAAATTACGTAACATGTTTAAGAATTGATCAGGTCGATGCTTCAATTGCATAGACATAAATAACCTAACCCCCGGTTAAACCGAGGGTTTTTGTATATTTAAAATTCTAAGTTTACATCATTACATCTATTTCAGAAATGCCTATTCTTCTTAGAAACATATATTCCTGTTCATTTATGTGCTGAATGGCCATGTCATCCTCGTAGTGACCATAATCATGGGTAAAGTCTGGGTTGAAATCTGAGGAAAATCCATGTCTACGTGGGACAAAACCGACGAAAAAACCGGGTGTTATGCGAAATATGAAAAGAAAGCGAAATCTCCTTCTTGAAGGAAACTGTTGGGTTGTCGGTGTTTCACTCATTCTGCCATCTCCTTTCTTTTTTCTAATATATCGTATGAACTACTATTGTAGATTGTGTCATCTATTGCCTAAAGTAATTGCTTTATCGTGGAAAAATAAGGTATAATTACTTATCAGTACAGGTTAGGAGGTAATCTAAGTGGATATATTAGTCGAGTTTGAAAAGGCAAAAGAAATAAAGGAAATGGCACTGGCTTTTGAAGACATTACTGAGGCAAAATTAATACACACAAGGAATATTGTTGTGGATGAAAGAGTAAGATTTCAATGTATCTATTCAGGCTGCAGGGATTATGGACGACGGCTGATGTGTCCTCCTCACACCCCTAGTGTGGCTAAATTTAAAAAGGTTTTATCCGGTTATTACATGGCACTTTTGGTAAAGTTGGAGGGAACCGTGAAAAACAAAGAAAACTGGGAACCGGAAACAGATCAGTGGGCCTTACGGTTGCATGATATTATATACAAATTGGAAAAAAAGGCATTCTCCCTCGGCTTTCCTTTTGCTGCAGGCTTAATCGGCGGTTCATGTAAACTGTGTCAGGAGTGTCCCGGTGAGAAAGACTCCAATGCAAAATGTATACAGCGAGAAAAGGCAAGGCCTTCTATGGAAGCCATGGGAATTGATGTGCTGTCAACATGTAAAAATGCAGGAATTGAAGTTGAGTTTTCTCCGGAAAAGGTTATATGGTCAGGTATGATTCTACTTGCTTGACGTTTCACAAATGTTACATTTACATTAAATCAGAGCATTTTTCTTGAATCGTAATTGTGAATTATTTATAATTGAATTAGAGTTGCTAATAACTCCGAATAAGTTTTTATAAAAATCGACCATAGGAGGTACATAATATACAATATACTGGTATGAACTTCGTGCGGCATATATCTGGCCCATGATAATTGATATATGCCGCTGTCTTATTCTGAGATATATTTAGGTTGAAGGGAGATAGATATGAATAATTCAAGAATCTGGAAAAAATTAATTATAGGGGTTTTTTCCGCTTTGTTTATTATAATGACATTAATACCAGCAAAGCCTTGTGAAGCTGCAACTTATGTAAAGGTATTGCTTAATGGAGAAAATATAGACTTTGATGTACCTCCAATTATAGAAAACGATCGGACACTGGCACCTTTTAGGAAAATCGGCGAAGCTCTCGGCGCTCAAATAGAATGGGATCAAGATACTAAGACGGTTACAGCTAATAAGGAAGATAAAAGAGTAGTTTTGCGAATCGGAGATTATACTGCTTACATAAATCAAACTCCGATAAAATTGGATACACCTCCAATCATTAAAGACAACAGAACCTTGGTACCTGTGCGGTTTTTCAGTGAAGCCTTTGGTGCTGCCGTCATGTGGGATAATGCTGTTCGGACGGTACTGATAAACACCGATGGCAAACCTTCAAAATATATAATGGGTTATTACTATTCTCAGTCCTATGAAGATTTTTTAAAAAACTTTAATAAAATGTCGTCTACGGCGGTGAAATGGTACACCTTGGATATGAACGGCGATTTGACTGACAGAGATAATTCTCGATACATAAACGTTCCTGAAGGATATGAAAACGTAGTTAAACTCTCTAAAGAAAATGGCATAGAAATACACATGCTTGTATTTGAAAGTGATTCGGCAAGGCTTGAAAAGGTACTGGCTACACCCGAATCTCGGACACGCCTTGTTAATCAAATGATTACTGTAGTTGAAAGAGAAGGTTATGATGGTATTAATGTAGATTTCGAATACTTAAAAGTCGCTGACAAAGATCGGTTTAATGAATTCGTAAAAAGTCTTTACGGTGAATTAAAAGTCCGAGGTAAATCTTTAAATCTTTCCCTGCCGGTTAAAACCGAGCAAACCGACTGGTGGCCTGCATACGACTATTTGACCCTTGGTCAGTACTGTGATTTTGCAGTATTAATGGCTTATGACAAAAATCCCGGCACACCCGGTCCCCAATCGGGAATTGATTGGGTGGAGGAAGTGGTAGACTATGCCATAGCCCGTATCCCTGCTGAAAAAGTGGTCCTCGGCATCGGCTATTACGGGTATGATTGGGCGGCAGGAAAAAGAAGTTCCGTGATTGCAGAAAATAATGGTGCAACTTATCTGGTGTTCGCCGATGAGCTTTCAAAAAAATACGGATTAAACCTCAATCTTGATCAAAAGTCAGGTCTTCTTTTTGGAACATACACCGATGAAAACGGAGCTTCCCATGAGATATGGATGGAAAGCAACTATTCAGTGGATGCAAAAGCCAAACTAGCCGTTAGAAAAGGCTTAAAAGGTGTGGCGCTGTGGAGATTGGGTTTTTCAAATTCATCCTTTTGGGATACTTTAATGGACAACTTCAAACCTGTGAAATATCAATAAAAGAGATAGCATTTTAACACATCTTGGCATTTTTTTACTCATGGTTTAAAGTCCATCTCACTTAGGGAAAACTAATATTGAACATAAGCATCAATCCCATTTTGGTGTTGATAACAAATATTATACAAGGATGGCATATTCGTGCACCCTGCTTTGCAGGGTGCCTTTTTTATGCCTACTTTGTATGCTGTGTAACGCCGTAAAAATCATGCACTACTGATCATTAGCAGGGTTGTTTTGAAATGTAATACGTTTTTATGATTAGTGCAATCGCTATTTTTTATTATACTTTCAAAAACTTGTATGTTATCATTAAGTTATCAAAAAGAGATATAATTTAAACAATTTGAACTTAAATTAATTACTTATTAAGAGAGAAAGGCCTAAGTTGTTAAACAATTGTTTTGCTGGAAAACCTGGTTAAGCTGTGAAATCATACTTTTAAAAGCTTACTTTTTTTATGTGAGATTGGGCTTATTAGAATACTGCTACTGTAGTAGGTTTAGGGAAAATATTTTATACATACATAGTTTTATGGGGGGTGATTGTAACAGTTTAGAGTTTTTTTTGATAAATCGATGGTTAATAGGGAGGGAATGATAATAACAGCTAAAAAAAGCAATTACTTAATATTCCTTTGTAAAAAAAGACAGAAAGGAAGGAGTTTGGCCTTATGATAACAAATTTAAAAAGCAATAAATATTTAGCTTTTGCTTTATTAATCTGTCTGTCATTTGTATTTGTAGCAGGGTGCGGAGGATCCAACTCTACTTCTACCCCTTCGGAAGAAGAGCCACAGGAGACGATAGAATTGACATTTGCTCATCATTGGCCTGCAAAGCACAAAGTGGAAACGGTAATGGCCCAGGGTTGGGCTAAAGCCATTGAGGAAGCCACTGACGGCCGGATAAAAATAGTGACCTATCCGGGTGAAACCCTTATTCCTGCTGCAGAAAACTATGAGGGCGTTGTTCAGGGCGTAGCTGATATAGGATTGTCGGTTTACGGTTATACAAGAGGTAGATTTCCATTAATTGAAACCTTTTTACTGCCAGGAATAAACGCAAAAAGCTCCGAAGTATTAAGTCATGCGGCGATGGAAGTAAT
The DNA here is from genome assembly GCA_012839145.1 of Thermoanaerobacterales bacterium. Lineage (GTDB taxonomy): Bacteria > Bacillota > Thermosediminibacteria > Thermosediminibacterales > Tepidanaerobacteraceae > DUNY01. The sequence continues at coordinate 487 of DUNY01000465.1, read as the reverse complement.
TAATAAATTTAATCCTAAAGAAATACAGGATACCAAACATCTCTGGACTTTCGGAAGCGGTCCCATGGATATTATCTCAAACAAGCCTATAAGAAAATTGGAAGACTTGAAAGGTATGATGCTAGGCGTGCCCGGAGGTCTAGGCGCTGTAACCCTTGAGTCACTGGGTGGATCCCCTGTGAGCCAGCCCATGTCAGAATGGTATGAATCCCTGCAAAAAGGAGTAATGCAAGGCGGTGTTGTTGCAGTTAATGCAATGGAGGGTTTCAGACTGGGAGAAGTTACAGGAGACTATATTACTCTCACGCCTTTCTTACCGCAACAACTGTTTTATTGCGTAATGAATCTGGAAAAATGGAACTCACTTCCTCCTGACCTCCAACAAACAATTATAGATGTGACTGAAGAATTCTATCCCGGAAGTATACCTGGCGTATGGGATCAAGAGAATGCAGGTGCTGTGAAAAGACTGAGCGAGAAAAAACCC